>DOHE01000279.1 GCA_003535395.1 Clostridiales bacterium
CTGTGGTGAGAGCGGAGGTGGTGGCGTTAGTGGCGGCGGCGGTGGCGGGAGCGGATGCAGCCGCAGTCACCGCCGTAGTCTTCAGGACGGACAGGTCATGTAAGGCAATAGGCAGCGCACGGATCTGAGATTTGACGTGCAGCACTGTTCCGGCATAGGCGTCCGTAAAGGGAAGGCGCTCCTTAAGCGTCTCTGTGACGCCAAAGGTGTAGTCTTTGTTCCGCTGGTAATCTTCGGTGCCGGTGAATCGAAACCGGCTCAGTGCCGGCACGGCTTCCTTGTAAACCAGCGCATTGAAGGCTTCTTCCGTGGCCACTCCTGCACCCTGCAGCACCTTTGCAGTGACTCGGGTCTTGTCCATGGCGGGCTTGAATACCTGTGCAAACTCTGCATCCCGCAAGGATACTTTGTCGATCCAGGCCTGGCTGCCCAGCCCTTCTGCCAAAAGTTCGGTGATGCCGTCGAGGACGCGGTAGAGATTGTAACCATTATCCGGGACCCATTCTTTTTGGGGGCTCCAGCGAAGCAGGATCCGGTCCGGAGTGGTCCAGGTGCCTTTCAGAGCGGTCATAGCCTTGATGGAATCCAGGGAGATCCTGCCTGCGGCGACCAGGCCATCGATTTTGGTGACCAGGGCATTCATTCGCCCGGTGAGTTCCCCGTAGGAGTTCCGGTCCGCAAGTCCGTTGATGCGGCCGATGAGGCTCTTCATGTCATCCCAGAGCAGGGTGAGATTTTTTACCTCGCCTGAAGAATCGGCAAGCTGCTCCAGGGAAGTGGCGTTTAAGATCTTTTGCTCCAGTTCCGGAAAATTCAGCAGTTCTTCCACCGACACCTGTTTACGGGAGAGATAGGTGGAAGGATCAGTGAGTTCTGTATCCTGTTTGAGAAGCACGTATGGCCGGCTGGGGAATACGGGCTTTTCCGCGGCGGTTTTTACAGCGCCACCACCCTGAAAAAGGGAACAGGAGGACAGAAAAGGCAGAAAAATGAGAAGAAAAATAAGAACGACAGACAGGGTTTTCCTGGACAGCGACATTTCCCACACCTCCAGTGAACGGCAAATCAATTGCCTTTTAGGTTCCTGATACTTCCAACTTTACTTCAAAGAGACAAGGCTGTCAAGGCGGCAGATGGGCCATAGAATCACCGGACCAGAAGCAGGAAGCGGGGATCTGACATCAAAGCGCCGAAATGCTCCGTCTGGCTTTTGGCTGTCTGCTTGACGGACGAATCCAGTAAAATAGCTTTTTCCAAGTATTCCAGGGCTTTGTCCGCATTGCCCCGGTCCGCATAAATGGTGGCGATTCCATAAAAGCTCCAGACATTGGCGGGATCCAGGGTCAGGGTCTGGAGGAACCAGTCCAGGGCGTTGTCCAGATCACCCTGCAGTTTGTATGCCATAGCCATATTGAATTTTACATACGGATCTTTGGGCTCCAGAGCAAGAGCCGTTTGTATAAGGGCAGTGCCTGCCGGGCAGTCGCCCTGGTAACACAGGACGATGCCCTTGACGTTGTAAGCCTTGTAGGCAAGAGGGTCCGCATCCAGAGCCCGATCCAGGGCAGCGCCGGCTCCCGCCAGGTCACCGGCCAGAAACAGACCGTACCCCCTTTGATAGTGGATTTCGGCTTCTTCCGGTTTTCTCTCCGGCAGCGGGGGCGTCGTCTCAATCGCGGCGGAAGCAGTGGCCGTCGGGGCCGGAACAGTCGTGGCCGGAACAGTCGTGGCTGGAGCCGTCGGGGCCGTCAGCGCAGAGGTACCCGGTGTGCGGCTGCATGCAGCGGCCGGAAGGAAAATAATGAAACTGAATATAAGAAGCCTGTAAAATCCTTTTAATCTCTTCATGGCGGACAACTCCATCCTTTATCCGAAAAAATCTCATCAAGCGGAATCCCCAGGCCTTCAAAAACAAAAGAGGAGACCGTCTCGTTTCCGGTAAAGATCCGTGAATCCTCTATGGCCTGATCCTGTAAATCATAAACCGTACATTGCTTCCTGACCGGATCCACCAGCCAAAATTCCCTGATCCCGGTGCTTAGGTAAAGGTCAAGTTTTTTTACAGAGTCTTTTGTCCGGGAGGTTTTGGACAGCAACTCCACGACCAGGGTGGGAATGCCGGTATACTTCCCGTTTTCATCAATATTTTCCGGGTCGCAGAGGATCACGATGTCCGGCTGCACCACATTTTTCTCTTCCATCCATTTTACCAGGGTGATGTCAAAAGGGGAAGGGACAGGCCTGCACTTTTTACCCTTGAACCAGTTGTCCAAAAAGCTCACGATATGAAGCAGTGCCGACTGGTGGAAATAGTTGGGCGAATCCATTTTATAGACAACGCCGTCTATAAGCTCAAAACGCTGGTCTAAATCCCGGGTCAGCTCCAGAAATTCCTCATAGGAGACCCGCCGGCCTCTGCCTGCCGAATAAGCTCCGGAGGTTTCTTCGATCTCGTCCGGCCGGGGGATGCAGGGAACCATCCTGGCCATTTCCATCCCCATTCTTGTGATGACCACTTCCTGCCCGGATGCAGCAATATTCAGGTATTTTCCAAAATTGTTCTGGACCTCGGTAGAGGGGATCCGCATGACAGCCACGCTCCCTGCACAATTTAGCTAATGAGTTAGCTAAATTGTAACACGGATTGGCTACACTGTCAATACTGTTCCTGCCATTGTCACTGTTTTGTTCCTGTCACTGTTTGTCACTGTTGTGTTTCGGCTACTGCTGTGTTCACCGTTCCGGTCACCACCACATCTGCACCTGTGCCCAGCAGATCCCGGATCACCACATCTCCTGTTTTTACAGGGGCTTTGAGCTTCATTCGGTTGATTTTAGCCATACACTCCGGCAGCATAGCCCGGGGCACAGGGTTACGGGTCCTTACGGGCGCCATGGGACGGGTCCCTCCTTCGATCCGAATTACAGTGGTGAGAGTCCGGACCGGGCAGGTGCATTCCGCACGGGCATAGTCCCATCCGCGTTTGCACCTGTGTCCGCTCATGGACAGGATGCTGCCATCCTGTCCTGAGATCACCCGGATAATACACCCTGTAGGACATACGATACAAAGGATGTTGTGGCCGGCACCAGCATCAGCATCAGCATCAGCGGCACCGGCCGCAGCACCAGCACCGGCATCAGCGGCACCAGCACCGGCACCGGCCGCAGCACCGGCCGCAGCACCGGCCGTGTCCGCGACGTCGGCCGGTGCCGCGAAAAGGGCTTCCGCTGCTTCCGCAGTCAGTGTCCTGTCCCCGCCGGAAGGAGAAGAGCGGGGCCGGAACTGCGGCAAGGTCTGCGCTGCAGGGGTGCCGTCCTGTAAAAAGGCGGCGGCGCCTTTCCCGGCGCGGATGGCTTCCAGGGTGACATGATCGACCAGATCGTGGACATGGACTACGTTCCCGCAGGCGAAAATGCCGGGGATGGAGGTTTGCATGACATTATCCACGAGAGGGCCTCCGGTTGTGGGGTCCAGTTGGATGCCGGCTGTCCGGGAGAGTTCATTTTCCGGGATCAGGCCGACGGAAAGGAGCAGGGTATCGCAGGGCACAAACTGTTCTGTACCCGGGAGGGGATTTTTGTTATTATCCACCTGGGCGGTGGTGACCCCTTCCAGCCGCTGGCGGCCATGGATCCGGACCACCGTATGGTTTAGTTTGAGGGGGATGTGGAAATCCTGGAGGCACTGTACGATGTTTCGCGCGAGCCCGCCGGGCCGGGGCAGGATCTCCAGCACCATTTTGACCCGGGCGCCTTCCAGGGTCAGCCTGCGGGCCATGATGAGCCCGATATCCCCGGATCCCAGGATGACGACTTCTCTGCCGGGAAGATAGCCTTCCATATTCATATATTTCTGGGCGGTCCCTGCGGTAAAGATCCCCGCCGGCCGCGTACCCGGGATCGCCAGGGCCCCTCGCGTGCGTTCCCGGCATCCCATGGCCAGGACCACGCCTCCCGCCTTCAGGGTGATGAGTCCGTCCCGGGGATTCATAGCAGTGACGACCCTGTCTGCACTCAGGCGCAGCACCATCGTTCCGGTCCTGTAGCGGATGCCAAGGGCGTTGATGCGGTCGATGTCCCGGCTGGCGTATTCGGGGCCGGTAAGATCCCTGGCCAGAAGATGAAGACCGAACCCGGTATGGATGCACTGAGGCAGGATGCCGCCGAGGTGGTCCTCCCGTTCCAGGATGAGGATATCCCGGACGCCCGCCTCATGCGCGGCTATCGCTGCAGCCATTCCGGCAGGTCCGCCGCCGATGACGGCCAGGCCCACTTTTTGCATACTTGTCACCTCACCTTTCCCGTGTTCCCGTGTTCCCGTGT
>DOHE01000235.1 GCA_003535395.1 Clostridiales bacterium
CTCCCGAACCATGGCGCCGATTTCCGAAACCGGGAAGACGATGCCGTTCACGTTGGAGGAAAGCAGGGTCACCACCAGGCCGGGTTTTACCGCCTCGATCTGCTGCTTCAGCTCCCCCAGCACCGGGTATCCGAAAGGCCCGGGCCGGGTAAAACAGACCTTCGCATCCCCAGAATCCCTCCCGGTTAGCCGGTGCAGAGGTCTTGCCACTGAATTATGCTCCATACCGGTGGAAAGGATCACACGATTCGGGATCTCAAGGCATATCAAGGCCAGGTTCAAGGCTTCCGTGGCATTTTTTGTAAAAACTACCCGCAGAGGGTCCCGGATCCGAAACAGTTCGGATACCAGCCTCCGGCATTCAAGTACTGTTTTCATGGAAAGCACGGACAGCACATGCCCGCCCCGGCCCGGGTTGCCGCAGTATACGGACATGCAGTTGGAAACCGCCTTGACGACACAGTCAGGTTTCGGCCATGAGGTAGCTGCATTGTCGAGATAGATCCGCAACCGGAACCACCTCCATCAACGAATCAGGGATGCCCATACCCATGATATGCAACTGCTCCGGGTTGTGGCAATGGATCCTTCGCCCTTCGCGATCCGTCAGCGGGACAAAAGAGCCTTGACCGCCAGGATCGCGCCGATGAATACAGGCTGGTGCAATACATAGAGGAGCAGGCTGTGACGCCCGACCAGGGAAACGGGATCGTTTTTCAACCGGAAGGGAAAAAGACTTTTCCGCCTGCCGTAGAACTGCTTGCCGAAAGCTGCTCCCAGCAAAAAGACCCCGATATAGGGAAAAATTGGATAATAATCCGCTGAAATAAACCCAGGGGACAGGATCCCCAGTGGAAACAGCCAGCCGGTGGGGTCCGTCAGCCTTTCAAAAACCCAGCCCAGCCCCAGGGCAGGCAGAGAGATCGCTGCCAAAAAGGCCGCGGAGGGCTTCAGGCGCTCCAGGCCGCCATACAGCACCATGCAGGTGCCCATGAAATGAAGGATCCCGAACTGGATGTGAAAACCAGGCGCCATTTGACTTGTAATGACCGTAATTGCAAGGGCAATGGCAAGGATCCGGATCCCCCGCTTTACGTTGCTCCGGCTCAAGGTGCTGCTGATGCCCGCCGTCCCGATGAACAGAAGCGCCACGATCCGCCCGGCGGTATACATCCACCCCTGATCATATGGATAATAAAAATCCGTAAACTCCACCAGGTCGTACAAGAAATGGTAGGTCAGCATAAGCAGAAGGCAACTGCCCCGGATAAAGTCCAGTTCCCATATCCTGCCTGGTTTTTGTTCCATAAAGTGCGCCTCTTCTCCGCTATGTCTCCCCGTCCGCCGTCACGCGGTTCATGCCGTTTCGGATCTCCTCTGCCTTGTAGAGGTAAGGGGCGATGCGCGCCATCACCGCAGCCGTCTCCGCACGGGTGATGGGTCGCAGAGGATGAAAATATCCCTCGCTGTCCCCCTGTACCACCCGGTAGTTGGAAAGCCGGATAATAGGATAAAAGGACCATTCCTCACCGGTATCCACATCCCGGAACACATACTGGATGTCATATCCCTTGCCGAGTCCTCCCTGGCACCGGTCTGCCAGTACCACAAGCTCCTTGCGCAGTACAGGCTCATCCGGGGCAAAACAGGTTTCACTTCGGCCGTAAACGATGCCGTATCCCCTGGCAATGCGTATATAACGGTCTGCCCAGTGGCTGCGGGTATCATCAAAGGAGGGGGCGGAAGGGGTGTCATTATCAAGGCCCAGCGCCCTGACCAGCAGGGTCGCCGTTTCCGCACGGGTCATCGCCCTGTCCGGCTCAAACCCCTGGGGGGTGCCTTTCATCCATCCGTAGGAGAGCATGGTTTGGATATAGGGTGTTGCCCAGTTTCCCGAAATGCCGGCTGCACCGGCGAACGGGTTCAGTTTTTCCCGGTATGCGTCCCAAAGTCCGGGACTTTCCTGTCCCAGGCTCCAGACCCCGGCCCCTTTTAGCCCGTACTGTCCCACCAGCGCCAGTTTTCTTCGGATCGATTCCGCGTTTTCATAATAAAACCGGTAGTGGCCCGGCTGCAGCACGCGGCCATAGATCGACGGCAGCGTCTGCCAGGACCCAATGGCCACATCCGCCACCGGGCTCCCGGTACTTTCATTCATCCAGGCGTTTCCCCCATACTGGCTGACGATCTGTTCGATCTGTCCCAGGGACGCCCCGTATCCTCCATATGACAGAGCTGTATTCCAGTAGCGCCCGTAAAACGGGATCCCCAGCACGATCTTTTCGGCCGGAGCCTGGGCGACCGCATAACGGATGGATGCCTCCACAAAACCGATGGATGCGGTCGGACCCTGATATTCCCCCTGGGCAAATTCATCATAAGCCATGACCAGCAGGTAATCAGCAGCGCGCGACAGCAGGGTGTAATCGTAGGATCCGTGCCATCCGGCAGAAGTTCCCTTGGGATTGGCCGCCACGGCCACCGCGATGGTTTTGTCCGGCATTCTGTCCCGAAGCAGCTGCACGAATTCCGCATAGGTGCCCCGGTCTTCAAGGGTCATGTTTTCAATATCCACATGGATCCCGTCCAGGTTGTATGTAAAGACCGCGCGGGCCACCTGGTCTGCAAGGTTCCAGCGGTTTTGAAGGGCCCGGCTTCCCAGATTCTGGTCCCAGTGATTTGATAAAAACGGGCACACTTGAATGCCCCGGGCATGCATTTCAGAGATGAAAGCCGGATCTGTCTTGTCTGTCATCTGAAGATTTCCGTCCGTGCTGAGGGCAAAAAAATCCGGAGATACCTCGTTGAGTGCTTTCCCGGCCTGATCCACCGCCTGGGTATACTGCCCCCTGGCGGCAAAATATATGTAAGCCATGCTGTAAGGCGGACTGGTCGCACGGGTTCGGGACCCGCTCAGAAATAATGAAAACAGGCATAAACAAATTGTGATCCAAACGGTGGTCCGTCTCATATTGCACCCCTGGAAAGTGTGACCTTTTCAATGATGTTAATCGAGAACGGCGGG
>DOHE01000246.1 GCA_003535395.1 Clostridiales bacterium
CCTATCTTTGTTCCTTTTTCTATAGGGGCAGTTATGTATTGAGGTAAATCATATCTGACATTTAATTGGTTAATCTCATCTTTACTTAAAGGAAATAAGACCTTTTCCTGTACACTAATTTCCAAACGTGCCTCTTTCCCCTTCCAAACCGGCACGCTAATATTAATTTCTTTTTGACTATTAAGGTCAACCAAACGATAATTATTAAAAACATAATTTAGTATTTTGGTCGAATCATATGATCTTTGATGGCGTGAGTTACTTCCCAAAACAACTGAAATCACCCGCCAATTATCCCTTGTTGCTGAAGTAACCAGGCACCTTCCTGCTTTTCCTGTATAGCCTGTTTTAACTCCATCAGCACCATAGTACCCAGCCAGCATCTCATTTGTATTTCTTAATACTCTGCTGCCATTATTTGGCGCGGAGATAATTGTTTTATACGTCCCTACTATTTCAGAAAACTTTTTATTTCTCAAGGCATATCTGGTAATGACTGCCAGATCATAAGCCGTAGTGAAATGGCCGTCTTTATCAAGCCCATGAGGAGTTACAAAAGCAGTATTATAAGCACCTATTTGCTTGGCTTTATTAGTCATCATGGAAGCAAAGTTTTCTACTGTCCCACCTATATGTTCTGCTATAGCTATAGCTGCGTCGTTACCAGATGGAAGCATAAGTCCATAAAGCAGTTCCTCTAAACGAAGCTTTTCTCCTTTAACCAGGTGTGCACTTGAACCTCCTATTCGAGCTGCCCTTGGATTGACAGTTACAATATCGTTTAGTTTGCCTTCTTCCAGTGCTACAATGGCCGTCATGATTTTGGTTGTGCTGGCCATAGGTCTTCTGGAATATGCGTTTTTTTCATACAATACTCTTCCGGATACTGTATCCATTACAATTGAAGCCCGCGATACAATTTTAGGAGCAATACTAGCTGTGTTTCTTACCGTTTCCTGTGAAATTTCATATATATCAATAGGTTCATCCTCCGATATATCATCGCAAAATATAAAATTATTGAAATCGAGTATAGAAATTATCATAATAAAAGAAATAAGTAATTTATTGAATTTAATTTTCAATATAACCACCCAGCTCAATGTTGTTCACGGTGCAATTATATTCAAATTTGCTTTATTTAGAACAGTCAATGCACTAATGGACAAATTGATATTTATTTGATAATATGTTGCTATATTAAATCTTTTCCTTTAACATATCATCTTAGAATTAAACTTGCGCTTATTAAGGATATAAAATGAAAGTGGTTCCTGCTCCCTCAGGAAAGCGTGAAATAATTCAAAGAAGATTAGTTGAGTTATCTAAAGACTTAGGTACTAAGGCATATAATGATGGTGAGGTTGTAAAATTTGAAATAGCAGAATAATTGAAAAAGAAGGTAAAACAGAGAATTGTTCTACCTTCTTTAGTTATTTAACTTTATATAAACAAACTCATATTTGACCTGTCAGCAGAATCAAGGAAGTATGCAACACCTCCTACTTCTACTCCATCCAATAACTCTTCCTTCTTAAGTCCCATTACATCCATCGACATTGAGCAAGCTATAAGCTTCACTCCTTGCGACTTGGCTTTTTCAATTAAGTCTTCCAGTGATTCAACGTTCTTTGATTTCATAATATATCTAATCAATTTTGCACCAATTCCGCCCATATTCATTTTAGAAAGAGATAATTTCTTAGTACCTCTCGGCATCATCATTCCAAACATCCTCTCCAGCATGTTCTTCTTAACCTTTATATATTGTTGTTTTCTCAGTATATTTAATCCCCAGAATGTAAAGAACATTGTTACCTGATTACCCATAGCCGCAGCTCCGTTGGCTATAATAAATGAAGCAATTGCTTTATCCAAATCCCCGCTGAAAACCACCATCGTTTTACCGTTTCCTGACTGAACCTTTGTATTCACCTTGCCTCCCCCTTTCTTAATATATGCAGTTATCAAACCTTTCTCCTGTTTCAAACCTGCCAGAGTATTACCTGTATTACTGCACCAAGCCTTGACATCATTCGCAAATGCAGGATCTGTAGCTTTAACCTCCAATACTTCTCCAAAGTTCATGCCTGCAATTGATTGATTTACTTTCATTATTGGACCGGGACACTGCAGTCCGCACGCATCAAGCTTTACTTTAGCCGCCGTACTGCATCCCTCACCCATACAAGCTGAGGCTTTAAGCATATCGTTTGATGTAATCCTGCTGTCGCCCTGGACATGTTCATCAATAAATTTCTGATGTCCAGCCTGGTAAGTTTTAAAACCTCCACTCAGGTTTTTGATGTTTTCAAAGCCTAACTGGCTTAAAATCCTGTACACAAAATATGCTCTTGTTCCTATCTGACAGTATAAGACTATGTCTTTATCTTTTGGGATTTCATCTGTCCTGCTTCTGATTTCTTCTATCGGTATATTAACCGCGCCTTCTATGTGGCCCATGTTAAACTCTACAGATGTTCTCACATCAATAATTGCCACCTTATCCTTATCCAATGAATCTATTTCATCCCAGTGTATATTCCGGCAATCACCCAGCAAGATGTTTGATGCAACATATCCTGCCATGTTGACAGGGTCCTTGGCTGATGAATAGGGCGGCGCATAGGCCAGCTCCAGCTTTTCCAGATCATGCACGGTCATTCCTGCATGGATCGCAGTGGCAATCACATCCAGTCTTTTGTCCACTCCTTCATATCCTATCACCTGAGCCCCCAGGATCCTGCCGTCTGTTTTTGAAAAAAGAAGCTTGATGCCAAGAGGGATCGCCCCTGGATAATACCCTGCATGGGATGCCGAGTGAGTAAAGGACTTTTCATAGACTGTCCCGTTTCGCACCAGGGTCCGTTCATTATTTCCGGTCATCGCCACTGTGATGTCAAATACTTTCACAATAGCCGTCCCCTGCGTTCCTGAATATTTTTCCTCCATGCCCACAAGGTTCCCGGCCACCATCCTCCCCTGCCGGTTGGCGGGTCCTGCCAATGGCATCAGGGATGGATTTCCGCTGATGGCATCTTCAACTTCGATGGCATCTCCCACTGCATAGATATCCGGATCTGAAGTACGCAAGGTCTCGTCCACCCAAATCCCGCCGGTGGAACCGATTTTAAGGCCTGCTTCCCTGGCCAGCCGTGTTTCCGGCTTCACACCGATCCCCAGCATCACCATATCCGTCCGGATCTCCCTGCCCCCGGACAATGTAACGATCATGCCGTTCTCTGTTTCCCGTATGGATTTGACTCCGTCATTGAGATAAAACTCCACATTTTTGGATTTGAGGTGTTGATGAACGATGGCCGCCATGTCAAAATCCAGAGGGCCGATGATATGGTCTGCCAGTTCCACGATGGCGACCTGCACACCCCGGGCATGAAGATTCTCAGCGGTTTCGATACCGATAAACCCACCGCCCACCACCACTGCATGCCGGGGTTTTTGTTCATCTACGAATGTTTTGATCCGGAATGTATCGGGGATATTCCGGAGGGTGAACACACGGCTGCTGTTCACTCCGGGAATGGGGGGTTTGAAGGGTTCTGCTCCAGGGGAAAGAACCAGCTTGTCATAATCATGCAGATAAACTGAATCCGTTTTTAGGTCCCTGACTTCGATCTTTTTTTGATCCGGCAGGATCCGGGTCACTTCGTTAAAAACGCGCACGTCGATATGGAAGCGGCGTTTCATGGATTCCGGGGTTTGTACCACCAGCTGGTCTTTCTCGCGGATGACTTCGCCAATATAATACGGAAGTCCGCAGTTGGCGAATGAAATGTATTCTCCGCGCTCAAAAAGAGTAATCTCTGCGTTTTCATCCAGCCTTCTCAGCCTGGCAGCCGTACTGGCTCCCCCTGCAACTCCGCCCACGATGGATACTTTCATCTGCTGATCCCGCCTCTCGTAATATTTAAAGTAATTAATTTATTTGAATATTCAAATATTACGATATTATGCGGTGAAAGTCAAATCCTGATGTAGCTGAAATGTAGAAAAGTCACAGTTCACGCCCGCCGTCCCCGGTTCCGGCTGTATGGAATTCAGGCTTGGTACCGGTTTTCTTCTGATATGCTTCCCCTACTTTTTGAATAAACATGGGAACGTCGGATGCTTTCACGATGCTGACTGTGCATCCGCCAAAACCAGCGCCTGTCATACGGCTCCCCAGAACACCTTTGATCTTCAAAGCTTCTTCCACCAGGGTATCCAGTTCAAATCCGGTGACTTCGTAAAGATCCCTCAGGGAATCATGGGAGGCTGACATCAGGCGTCCGAATGCCGCGATATCGTTGTTTTTAAGGGCTTCCACCGATTTTAAGACCCTTTCGTCTTCCGAAATGACATGTTCGCATCTCTTTCGAACAATATCGTTTTCAATCAGGTTCTGATGGGTGGTAAATTCTTCCATGCAGATATCCCCCAGGCAGGCCGCATTCGGTATTGCCTTTTTCAAAGCGGCCAGTCCCTGCTCGCATTCGCTCCTTCTTTCATTGTATTTGCTGGTAGCCAGGCTGCGCTTTTTCATGGTGTTGGATATGATAATGCGACAGTCTGCCAGACGCAGCGGAACCAGCGTATAGCTTAAATCCCGGCAGTCAAGCAAAATGGCATGATCTATCCGGCCCATGGCGGAGGCAAACTGATCCATAATGCCGCAGTTGACGCCCACAAATCTGTTTTCCGCCAGCTGGCAGATACGGGCGATGCCGGGCATATCCAGGGGAGCCGGTCCCGTATCTGCAGCTTTCCTCCCCAGTGTGGCCAATGCAACCGCAGTGGCTACTTCGATGGCCGCAGACGAAGAAAGTCCCGCTCCATGGGGGACCGTATCGTGAAAGAGCATGTCGCATCCGGTGAGTGGATACCCTGCTTTTGCCAGTTCATCGGCCACTCCCAGCTGGTAGTTTCCCCAAGGAAGGTTTTTTCCTGTTTCCAGACTGTCCAGAGAAATCAACACCCGATCCGGCAGATCGGTGGCTGCAAGTCCAAGCATCCTGTCTCCCCGGGGTCTTGCAGCGACTGTGGTATACATGTCCAGCGCTGCCGGGAACACATATCCTCCGTTATAATCGGTGTGCTCCCCGATGAGATTCACCCGCCCGGGGGATCGAAAATAACGGATTCCGTCTTCAGTTCCGCCAAATATTTCAACCAGTTTTTTCCCAAGACTCGTAAGTTCCATTTTCGCTTCATCCCTTCTTTGATAAATAACCCGCATAGGCCCGCCGCAACTCTTCCGCCTTCTCCTCCGGTGCCGTCGGATTACAGTGCGCCCAAACTCCGGTTTCACTGGAGGCATTGAATTTTTGTTTTTCTGCCGAACGCATAGGAGGGAAAAACTCCACGTGAAAATGATAATAGCTGCCAAAATCACCGCTGTTCACCGGGCTTTGGTGCATGCACATCATGTACGGAAAGGGGATCCCGAACAACTCATCCAGCATCCCTACCGTATCGCGCACAGTGATGCCGAAGCTTCTTCGCATCGTTTCATTCATGTCCGGCAAGGCCTGTATATGCTGCTTCGGGACGATATAGACACCGTAAGGATATTCGCAAAAAAAGGGAAGGAATACGATAAAAGATTCGTTTTCAAAGATGACCCTGTGTCCGAAACGCTTCTCCTCCGCCACCATCTCGCAGATCAGACAACCCCCGCTGCTTTCATAATGCTCCCGACAGGCTTCTGTTTCCAGCTGGATTTTTTTCGGGATAAAAGGATATCCGTAGATTTGTCCATGAGGATGGGGCATGGTGACACCCACCATTTCCCCCCGGTTTTCAAACACGAATACATATTTGATCCTTGGATCTCCGGAAAGCACCCGGGTCCTTTCCACCCACAGATCCACCAGTTTTTGCATGTGTTCATCGGAAAGTGCGGGCAGCGTGGCATGGTGGTCCGGTGAATACAGCACCACCTCACAACGTCCGTAGGATTCGGCGGTACGGTAGATCCCTCCGCCGGTTTCATCCGGCGCCGGCGGGTCTGTGGAAAGGGCGGGAAAATCATTATCATACTGATAAACGGTATACTCATGAGGGACCTTGCCGGAACCGGGGCAGAACGGACACCAGTTTTTTGGCATCTGCGGCCGGTTTTGCCGGTGTGAGGCGATCATGACCCAGTCCCTGGTCAACGGATGCCATCGGAGTTCAGCCATAAAAAACCCTTTCTTGATGACAGGATGAGATTTATCTTATTGAAAACAAAAAGGGATTGTAAATAGCAACTTGTTTGGTTGATATGGTATAATGTTGTTCGAAGGAGGGGGCGCATTGATCGAAAAAATATATTTCAGCAGCAGGACGGAAAAAGCAAAGAACAGTGATCTGCATCTGCATCATTGCGGATCGGAGGACTGCGCGCCCAATCATGACTGGGGACCGGCGATCCGTGACTGTTACCTGATCCATTATGTGCTGTCCGGCAAGGGGATGTTCCGCTGCGGCAGCTTCACCCGGGAGCTGGGTACAGGGGACGGCTTCCTCATCATACCTGATCATATATCCTATTACCGCGCACATGAAAAACAGCCCTGGAGTTATTGCTGGGGGGGATTCCACGGGGTCAAGGCTCCATCCTTTATTAAACAGGCAGGCCTGTCCCTGGAAAATCCTGTATTTTCCTATACCCGTGACAACCGGCTGAAAGAATGCATCCAGGACCTGGTCCAGTCCAACCCTCTTGCAAAGGGAGGAGATCTTAAACTGACCAGTCTTCTTTACCTGTTTATGTATCTGCTGGTGGACAATGCCTTAACTCCTCTGCCTGAAACCGGTTCTGAGCATATAAAGGAAACATACGTGCGAAAAGCAGTCGAGTATATGCGGATGAACTACCCAAGGAACATCAGCATCAGCGGGGTCGCGCAGTATGTTGGCCTGGACAGGAGCTATTTCTATACCCTGTTCAAAAAATTCACTGAAATGTCTCCCCAGGAATTCCTGGTGATGCTGCGTATGGAGAAAGCCTGTGAGCTTTTGGCCCATACCGGTCTTTCCGTGGGGCATGTGTCCCGTTCTGTAGGGTATAACGATCCGCTTCTTTTTTCCAAGATGTTCCGGCGCATAAAGGGAAAGTCCCCGGTAAACTACCGTTCCGCCCTCATATCCTCTCCGGAGTCTTTAGCCCGATGAGCTCAAGGGCATTCCGCATGGTGATCCGGGATGCCTTCACCAGTGCCAGACGTGCCTTTCGGATGTCCGCAGAGCCAGAAAGTATGGAATGCAGGTGGTAAAACTTGTTGAATGACTGGCAGACATCCACCAGGTGGCGGGCTATGATGGAAGGTTCGTTCTCCGCCATGGCTGCCAGCACCCTGGCCGGAAAGTTCTGGATCGTATGGATCAGCGCGGCTTCCTCCCGGGTTGAGAGCAAAGATGCGTCAAACCCTTCCGTGGATTCCCCGTCTGAACGGGAAATCACACTGCATGCCCTTGCATGGGTATACTGCACGTACGGGCCGGTTTCCCCGTCAAAATTCAGGGCTTCTTCCCAGTTGAAATCCACATCCTTGATCCGGTTGCTGTAAAGATCGTCGAAGATCACGGAGCCAACACCCACCTGTGCCGCTACTTTTTGCATATCCGGCAGATCCGGGTTCTTTTCTTTCATGATCTCCAGGGTCTTGTCGATGGATTGGGAAATCAGGTCTTTCAGCAGCACCACATTGCCTTTCCGGGTGGCCAGTTTTTCCCCTGCCACACTTACCAGGCCGAAGGG
>DOHE01000266.1 GCA_003535395.1 Clostridiales bacterium
CAAACCTCTTCCCGGCAGGTTCAAGGACTATATCGCCATCCCAAAACCCAATATGTACAGATCCCTGCACAATACTCTCATGGGATCGGACGGCACTCCTTTTGAGATTCAGATCCGGACCTGGGACATGCACCGTGTTGCGGAATACGGCGTGGCGGCCCACTGGAAGTATAAGGAAGGTTCTACGGGCAATAATGCACTGGACAATAAATTGTCCTGGCTGCGGCAGATGATCGAGTGGCGCAGCCAGGAAGGGGGAGATCCGGACGAGTTCATAGAGATCCTTAAGGTGGATCTTTTTGCAAATGAAGTATTCGTGTTTACTCCCAAGGGGGATATCATCAACCTGCCGCAGGGATCTGTCCCGATCGATTTCGCCTATGCGATACACAGTGCTGTCGGGAACCGGATGATGGGTGCAAAGGTCAACAAAAAAATGGTACCCCTTTCTACAGAACTGAAAAGCGGGGATATCGTAGAGATCCTCACATCATCCGCTGTACACGGCCCCAGCCGGGACTGGCTCAAGATCGTCAAAAGCTCCGAAGCAAAAAACAAGATCAATCAGTGGTTTAAGAAGGAGAAAAGAGATGAAAACATCCTGCGGGGAAAGGAAATGGTAGAACGGGAATTAAAGCGCCTGGGGTACACCCATAGCCAGCTTTTTAAAGTGGAATGGCTGGAACCGGTGTTTAAGAAGTATACATTCTCCAACCTGGAGGATCTTTATTCCGGAATCGGATATGGAGGCATCAGTGCAGGAAAAGTGCTGGCCAGGCTCCTGGAGGAATACCGCAGGCACGAAAAAACTGAAGAGCCCAAGCATGATGTTCCGGATGTCGAACGGTATGAGGAGGCNNCGGATCATGGCATTATCGTCAAAGGAACGGAAAATTGTCTGGTACGGCTTGCACGCTGCTGCAATCCACTCCCGGGAGATCCGGTCATCGGGTATGTGACCCGGGGCAGGGGGGTCACAGTCCACCGAACCGACTGCGTCAACATCCTGGCGGACGGAGTGGATGACATCAACCGGGTGATCGATGTGGAATGGGGGATGCCCAAATCCGGCAACCCCATATATACTGCACATATCACGGTTTCCGCCTATGACCGGACCGCACTGATCAGCGACCTTGTAGGAATCATTTCTTCAGAAAACCTGAATATCACCATGATGAACACGACCCCGCCGAAAAACCGGATCGCCCGGATCGATATTACATTCAACATATCCGATATTCAGCAGTTTAACCGGATTATCAAGCGGATCGAGCGGGTGGATGGTGTGTTTGAGGTATCCCGAAGCAGGAATCTGCTCAAAGGGGAAACCACGGAAGGCGGCACCAGGAATGTTTCATAAAAAGCTTGCAGACGGTTTGTTCGGCGAAAACACATATATAATCGGAAAGGCAGGACATTGCTTTGTCATCGATCCGGGGGCCGGTCTTGAGCAGATCCTTGCAGCAGTTCGCCAGTCCGGAATGAAATTATCGGGGATCATACTGACCCATATGCATTATGATCATGTGTGCACTCTGGATCTCTTGAAAACAGCAACCGGAGCACCGGTGATGATACACCGTCTGGATGCGACGGGTCTCGGAGATCCTGCAATGAATTGTTCCCTGTTGTTTGGACAGAATACAAAATATTCGCCTCCGGATATCCTGCTAAGTGACGGGGACTGGATCAAAGCCGGAGACATGGAGCTGAAGGTGATCCATACTCCCGGGCATACACCGGGAGGGATCTGTCTGATGCATGATGACAGGCTGTTTACCGGGGATACCCTGTTTAACATGTCGATAGGCAGAACAGACTTGGGCGGGGGAGAGGAAACACTGCTGCTTCGATCCATCCGGGACAGGCTGATGATAATGGCTGATCACACGGTACTGTACCCGGGTCATGGGAAATCCAGCACAATAGGCGAAGAGAAAAAGAAGAATCCATTTCTGTATTCTTTGGAAACGGACCGGAGAGAGACGATATGAACCATTTTTTTGCATGGTTGTCCCGAATGAAACATATCCAGCGCTGGGGTCTGATGCGCAATACCATCCCGGAAAATATCCAGGAGCACAGCCTGCAGGTTGCCATGATCGCTCATGCCCTGGCCTTGATACAGAATTCCCGTTACGGGGGCGACCTTGACGCAGAGCGGATCTGCCTGCTGGCCGTCTACCATGAGGCGCATGAGGTGATTACAGGTGATCTGCCTACGCCGGTTAAGTATTTCAACCCGGAGATAAAAAATGCTTATCGTGAAATCGAAGGAATTGCCAGCCGTAAACTTCTGGAAATGCTGCCGGATGAATTAAAGATCCATTATACTCCCCTGCTGTTCCAGCAGCAGAACGATGCTGTTCTCTGGAACTGTGTCAAAGCTGCTGACAAGATCTCTGCCTACTTGAAATGCAGGGAAGAGATGAAAGCAGGCAATGATGAGTTTGCCAAAGCAGAAAGATCCATCAGGCAGGAGATCGATGCTTTTCGGATGGAAGCGGT
>DOHE01000295.1 GCA_003535395.1 Clostridiales bacterium
AAGGACTGCCGCCATATGGCGGGTTCAATCCTTCATTCACCGCTTTCGATCATTCCCGGGATGCTTTTTTGGAACTAGAACTGCGGAAAACGTCCCGAAAGCGCTGATATCCCAAAAGCATCCGGATATTGCAGATTGACGGAAAACCATGTCATTCCATATTGGGGGATGTGATTTTTAATGAAAAAGCACCGGTTTCGAATTGTTATGAATTCAATTTTTATCGTAATGCTGGTTTTATTCCCCTTGCAGGGATGCAGTAAAAATCCTGCAAAACAGTCAACGGCAAACGGGTCGGCAAATACCGCTTCCAGCCTGTGGCTTCCATCCATTTTTTGCGATCATATGGTCGTCCAGCAGGGAGAACCCATCCGTATTTGGGGAAAAGCGGCACCGGGCAGTCAGGTCCGAATCCATCTCAACAACAGGGAAACGATCATTAATGCAGATGAAAACGGGCGATGGCAGGCAGACCTCGATCCATTGTCTGTAGGCAAACCATACACCATGGCAATCCGGACTAAGGAGGAGCAGAAGGTCATCGAAGATATACTGTCCGGTGAGGTCTGGTATGCTTCCGGACAATCGAACATGGAATATGCAATGTCAAGGATCGCCACACGGGAAGAGATCAAGGACATTTTACAAAAGGCAGATGTTCCTGCACTGAGGCTTTTCAAGACAGAACGGCGCAATGCCCTGGAGAAGCAGGAGGATGTTGGTGGCAACTGGGTCCTGTCAACCGAAGAAACGGCAAAGGAGTTTTCTGCAGTCGCCTATATTTTCGGATTCCTATTGAACAAAAGGCTGGATGTTCCGGTAGGTATTATTGTCTCTGCTGTCGGAGCGACATCGATCCAGGCCTGGATGGACAGAGAATTGCCTGAAGCCATCAATACGCGCATCAACGGCAACATGGAGAAGACCGGATATTTTCACAAAGGGATGACTGCTGGTCTTCAGCCATACCGGATCAAAGGGATGCTCTGGTATCAGGGAGAAAATAATGCAGTCTGGTTTGATCCCAGAAACTATGGGATGCTGATGCTGGCGTTCATCGATGATATCCGGAAAGGATTTCAAAACCCGCAGCTGCCTTTTCTCTTTGTACAGCTTCCTGCATATGAAGCTTTGGGAAAGGATTGGGCCAGTTTAAGGGAGGAGCAGGCCAAAGTGGCCAGGCTCATGCCCAATACAGGAATGGCAGTTACCATTGATTTAGGGGAGGAGAAGGATATCCACCCGCGGGATAAGTATCCGGTAGCAGAACGGCTTTACAGGATGGCCATGCATCAGGTATATAAAATGGATCGATTCGTTGGGTTTCCTGAATTTTCAAGAACAAATATCAAGGATGGAAGATTCTATATCGCATTTAAAAATTATGGTGAAGGTCTTGTCAGTACCCAGGACGCGGAAATACCAGGCTTCGAAATATGTGGACCGGAGGGTGTGTTCCATCCGGTTCCGGCCAGGATCTCCGGTCTGGGTGCCGTCGAATTGATCACAGACGAAAAAGTCAGTGCAGTCCGGTATGCGTGGAAAAATTGGATCCGCCCCGTTCTTTTCAATAAGGAAGGGTTACCTGTGGCTCCTTTCTGGCATGTAGTGATGGAATAGAAGAAAATTTGCCAGCGAGCTTTAAATTTAATACTAAGGGGGCGTCTTGGATGTTGGTATTGTTTAAAAGAAATTTTCTGTTCGCAGTCGTTTCAATTCTCATTCTAGGCTTATTGTTTTCAGCTATGCAGGGGTGCAGCCAACCGCCCAAAATCGAAAATCCGGAAGAGGCATATAACCTTCTGCAGCAGGAAAAGCCGTCCGTACTTGCGGCAATGCTGATCAAGGACGACACACCCCTTGCTTCACGAAAAGCCGCAGCCCGACTGCTTGGAGAATATGTTCTGGCTGCAGACCTTAAAAAGGAAACAAATATGGATCCCGTCATTGCTCTGGGAATAGCAGCCAAAGACCAGAATGAGGATCTGGCAGGGCTAGCTAGAGAAGTCCTGGAGCGTATACAGTTCAAAGACACGATCAATGCGATCAAACAGAGCACGCTTTTTGGTTTTCTTAAAAACCCGGGCAATGCAAATTTTAAAGCGAGTATGCCGTCGAGTTCGGTACTGGTTTTGGATTCGATCCGAGACCCGATGACTGAGAAGGAATTCAATAGCCTGAAATCCAGTTATCTATTGTATTCCATGCCCACATTCAACTTTCAAAACTATCATTTTGCACGGCGTAATGTGCCTTTCATGGGAGAATGGCTGTATGAAAAGGCAAAAGATGAAGACAAAAACGAAATATTGAACAAGATGATCGATATGGGAAAAAGCGTGATCGACCACCGGAATGATCATTTTGGCCAGTTCATAACGCAGTACGGGGATATCACTCCCAGTTGGCCGCATTTCCAGAACAGTATCATCGATGGAAGGAATGGGTATGGTTTTGAAGTGATCACCGCCGTATCCGATTTCGCATATACAGTGTGGGCAAGCATTCCGGCAAAAATCATCATAAAGGATCCATCACTGTGGGACAAGAGTTACAATGGAAGAACATACAAAGAAATAGCGGATGATTTTGTGAACGAGTCCATGATTACCCTTAACTATTTTCTAGATAAATTCTTGGATAAATCCACGATGCTTTATGTCCCTTCGGAACGATTTTACCCGATTGAGATCCCAAACATCATTCCCGGATGGAACCGGGTGTTTCCTGTTATTGTCAGTATGCTGCCACTGATCGATATTTTTGAAGAACTGGAGATCCATACGGAGACAAAGGTACTGCTGGATAAAGCGAATTCAACGTTTATCGATGAATTCTGGCAGTATGCAAGGGAATATACAGTGAATGGAAAATCTGTTTATGATTATCCAGCCCGACTGGATTTAGGAA
>DOHE01000298.1 GCA_003535395.1 Clostridiales bacterium
AATCATTCAAAGGCCTCTGAAACGGTTTTTTCCTGGAAACAGGAAAACTTGATGTCCATAATCTTTCCAGATTGTAAAATGCTCTTTCCGTTTCATGAAAAATATGCACCACCACATCCCCAAAATCCAGCAGGATCCATCGGGCAGAATCATATCCTTCGAGTCTGAGCGGGGGTCTTCCGGATCTTGACAGTTTTTCCGTTACACCGTCTGCCAGTGAACGGATATGGGTAACGGAAGTGCCGCTGCACAGCACGAACCAGTCTGCCAGTATCGTCTTCCCGGCAATGTCGATGGATTCGATATCCCGGCCTTTCTTCTCTGTCAATGCCTCCGTTGCAAGAGCTGCCAAATCCCTGGAGTCCAAATGTACATCCTCCTTTGATCGATAAATGTCATGTCGATGCATTGCTGGTGGTCTCGCCTGGAGTCGTGCCGGAAGCAGCCGGCGTTGGGCGGGTCCCGGTGGTTGTTTGTCCCGGACCGGGAGTTTCCATGGCTCCGGTGGATGAGTGCTGCGGTGTGCCGGTGGTATGCGGTGTTTCCAAAGTGGATTCAGGCGTTGTATATCCAATAGTACCTTTAAACGTATTTTCATTGGTTCGGACAGTTGTTTTGGATTGGGTTTTTTCCTGCGTCCTGACAGGAGTCGGTGTCACTACCTGGATGGGAGTGATGGCATTGCTGCGCTGCCACTGTATGATCCGGCTTGTGTCCGGGGGAGGTGTTCCCGACACCGTTTCCTCCTCTTTTGCCCCGACATCCAGGATCTTGCCAAAAAGCCGGGAATCCCGGAAAATATTCAGTGTAACAACAGAAAACATGGTGACTACCAAAAATGTTCCTAAGAGATAATACACCAGCCGAAGATACAGTTTTTTGTTCAT
The DNA here is from genome assembly GCA_003535395.1 of Clostridiales bacterium. GTDB lineage: Bacteria > Bacillota > Clostridia > UBA8921 > UBA8921 > UBA8921. Next base: position 888 of record DOHE01000298.1, read on the forward strand.
GATCCTTCACCCTCTTTTCTGCCGGACCGTCCCATCCCCCGGGAGACCGGTTTTCCACTGATCACATGTTCATTCCACGCAAAAAGCACATCTGGATGGATCTGTTTGTCATGGGTCAGAAGCCATATCATCTTGCCTTTCAACGTCTTGATCACTGCAAGAGTCAGATCATTCCAGGCAGTTTGCCGGACGTGTCCGGCCTCTGAAAATTTTTTGCCGATTTCACAATAATCCGAAACCAGGATGATTTGATCCAAAAGACTCATTCCGGATTTGCCCAGTGTGTGACAACCGATAGCTGATAGCACCTCCGGGTCGCTGCACCCATACACTTCCTGGGCCATGCAGGCGCTGACGGGTCCGTGAAGCAGTCCGGGAATTTTTTCCATATTCGGGTCAAAGGCAATTTTTCGTTCCCGGCAATAGTCAAGGAGCTCTTTCTCTCCCATGAATCTGGCACAGTCGTGGAGCAGCCCGGCGATTCTGGCCTGGAATGGGTCTGCCCGATGATGTGAAGCCAGGGCTTCCGCCAGTTCCGACACCCGCAGGGAATGCTGCAGCCGCTGAACAGACAGGGTTTCTGAGAGTTTACGTATTATGTTTTGAAAAATTGCATTATCCAAGTTTGTATAATCCGTTCTTTATTATATACTCTTCTACTTCTTTTACCACCATATATTTGATGGATTTGCCCTCTGCCACTTTGTTCCGGATCTCCGTGGAAGAAATGCTCATCATGGAAGTGCCGGCCGTACGGATTCGGGTCGAATACATTTCTCTCAGCCGTTTGATCCCGGTTTCAAAATCTTTCGGATCCTGTCCCGGGCGAAATGCGGTAATGAAACTGCACAATTCAGATAATCGGCGGAAATTCTTCCACCCTTCCAGTTCCAAAACCACATCGGCTCCGATGATATAATGATATTCTGCCGGTTCTTCCATGTTTGCCGTCAGTGCTTCCAGGGTATCCACGGTATAGGTGATGCCCGGCCGCCTGATTTCCATATCCACAGGTTCAAAAGACGGATTGTCCAAAGTCGCCAGACGAACCATTTCCAGACGGTGTTTTGCAGCAGAAACACTTGCGGACAGTTTGTGCGGCGGTGTTCCGGATGGGATGAACAGGATCTTGTCCAGTTGCTCGCTTTGCCGTATCTCTTCCGCAATGAGCAAATGTCCGATATGGATCGGATCGAAGGTGCCCCCGGATATTCCGATTTTCTTTTTTCGTCGTGCTTCCATGCCTGCATCCGTCCTTATCATCCATTACTTCCTTGTCCCGATATCCTTCCGGAAGTACATATCTTTAAACCGGATCCGGTCGATTGCTGCATATGCTTTTTTTACTGCTTCAGACAAGTCAGGTCCTGTTGCCGTCACGCCCAGTACCCGGCCTCCTGCGGTAACATACCTTCCATCCTTGATTTGCGTGCCTGCGTGAAACAGGTTGATATCCTTCATTTTTGACGCTTCTTTGAGACCCTCCATGGCATATCCGGTGGCATAGACCCCCGGATAACCGCCGGAAGCTGCGATAATACAGACGGCTGCATTATCCTCCCATTCAATGGAGATCTGGTCCAGCCGGCCGTCGATCACTGCATCAAATATCTGAAGCAGATCTGTTTTTAAGCGGGGAAGCACTGCCTGGGTCTCCGGGTCGCCAAAACGGGCATTGTATTCCAGCACCCGGGGCCCATTCGGTGTAAGCATCAAACCGAAATACAACACTCCCTTGAAGGGTCTCCCCTCCCGCTCCATGGCACGGAGGGTGGGCAGATAGATATTTTCCATGCAATATGCTGCAATTTCCGGCGTGTACAACGGGCTGGGCGAAAAAGCACCCATGCCGCCCGTATTGGGTCCTGTATCTCCGTCGCCTGCCCGCTTGTGATCCTGTGAACTTGCCATAGGCACCAGCGTTTTCCCATCTGTGAACGCCAGTACGGAGACTTCCGGTCCATGCAGGAATTCTTCGAAAAGGATCCTTTCCCCCGCTGTGCCGAATATCCTGTCCTGCATCATGGCCTTTACTGCTCCGGCAGCTTCCTTTTTATCTGTCGCGATGACAACACCCTTGCCCAGTGCCAGGCCGTCTGCCTTTATCACCAGGGGATAAGCGGCCTGTTCCAGGTACTGCAATGCCTTGGCATGATCCTCAT
>DOHE01000227.1:0-5423 GCA_003535395.1 Clostridiales bacterium
CCAGCTCGACGATCTCCACCAGTTTGCCGTCCGGCGAGGTGCCGCTGATGATCAGGCCCTTGTCCGTGAGCTGGTCAGCAAAAGCGTTGTTGAACTCATAACGGTGGCGGTGGCGCTCCTGGATCTCCTCGGCCTGGTAGGCCAGGTGGGCAAAGGTGCCCGGAGTCACCCGGCAGGGATAGGCGCCCAGGCGCAGGGTGCCGCCCATTTCGGAGAACTCGTCGCGAACCTGCACCTTGCCGGTGCGGTGGTCGTACCACTCCTTGATGAAGTAGATGACCGGATGGCTGGTGAACTGGTTGAACTCGGTGCTGTCCGCATCTTCCATGCCGGCAATGCTGCGGGCAAACTCGATGACAGCCAGCTGCATGCCCAGACAGATGCCGAAATAGGGTACATTTTCAAGGCGTGCATAGCGGCAGGCATTGATTTTCCCCTGGATACCCCGGTCACCGAAGCCGCCGGGCACCAGAATGCCGTGGGCAGAGGCCAGTATTTCCGAGGCGTTGGCCCCGGTGATCTGTTCTGTGTCCGTCCAAAGAATCTCTACGTGGGCTCCGCATTCGTAACCGGCGTGACTTAAAGCCTCACATACCGAAAGATAGGCATCGTGTAGCCGTATATACTTGCCCGCGATGGCGATGCGGACTGTCTTGTCCCGCCTGCGGATTTTTCCGAGCATCTCCTGCCAGGAGGAAAGGTCCGGGGAGGGCGCGGCCAATGCAAGTTCGCGGCATACCACATCATCCAGGCCGTTTTCATGCAGCATGGCCGGTGCTTCATAAAGGCAGGGCAAGGTCAGATTTTCGATGACACAGTCGGGTTTCACGTTGCAAAAAAGCGCAATTTTTGCCTTGATGCCCTCATCGAGCGCCTCATCGGCCCGCGCAATGATAATATTCGGAGATATCCCCAAAGACTGCAGTTCCTTGACAGAATGCTGCGTGGGTTTGGTTTTGTGTTCATTGGAGCCCTTTAAAAATGGTACCAGGGTAACGTGGATGAACAGGCAGTTTTCACGGCCGATTTCCAATGAGATCTGCCGGATGGCTTCGATGAAAGGCTGGCTTTCAATATCGCCGATCGTGCCGCCGATCTCCGTGATCATCACATCCGGATCCGCAGATCTCACGCCGGAATGGATGAAATTCTTGATTTCGTTGGTGATATGGGGAATCACCTGCACCGTCTCCCCCAGGTAGTCCCCGTTCCTTTCCCGGTTCAGCACATTCCAGTACACCTTCCCCGATGTCAGGTTGGAATACCGGTTTAAATTCTCATCGATAAACCGCTCATAATGGCCCAGGTCCAGATCCGCTTCCGCCCCGTCATCCGTCACAAAAACCTCCCCGTGCTGAAAAGGGCTCATCGTACCGGGGTCCACGTTCATGTACGGATCCAGTTTCTGCGCGGCTACTTTCAGTCCCCGGGATTTAAGGAGTCTTCCCAGAGAAGCAGCGGTAATGCCCTTGCCGAGTCCTGACACAACACCCCCGGTGATAAATATGAATTTGGTCCTGCAAGGCATTTAAGATTCCTCCTCCAACTGTGTTTTCCGACCATACCGGGATTCTCCGGCAGGATATCCTGTGAAGCATCGGGTGCAAAAGGGCAGAGCACAGCGGCTGCATGCAGCCTTAAGACCCTGCACGCTGATGTATCCCAAACTGTCCGCGCCGATTTTTCTTTGGACTGCCTCGATGCTCATATGATTGGCAATCAGGTTCTTCTCATCGTCGATGTCTGTTCCAAAATGGCAGGAATACCGAAAAGGCGGCGAAGAGATCCGCATATGGACTTCCCGGGCTCCTGCCTTTTTCAATGATCTTACGATTTTTTCACTCGTTGTGCCGCGCACGATGGAATCATCCACCAAAACGATCCGTTTCCCGTCCACATTGACTTTCAAGGGGTTCAGCTTCAGCTGTACCGCGCTTTCCCTCTGGGACTGGGATGGAAAGATGAAGCTCCTACCGATATAGCGGTTCTTCACGAATCCCGGGACCAAAGGCAGGCCGCTTTCGGATGCGTATCCCAAAGCCGCCTCAATTCCGCTGTCGGGGACCCCGCATACGGCATCCGCTTTGACCGGGTGCTCCATCGCCAGCGTCCGGCCCATATTAAACCGGGCCTCATACACACTCAGTCCGTCTATCACTGAGTCAGGACGGGCAAAGTATACATATTCAAAAATGCAGATCCCGGGGTTTGCCGAGGCCGCAAAATCGATGCTTTTAACGATGCGGCCGTCTTCGATCACTACCGCTTCTCCCGGCCGGACGTCCCGGACAAAAGAAAACCCGCAGCTGTCCAGTGCGCAGCTCTCCGATGCGACCCCCATGCCTGCTTCATTTTCACCCAGGCACAGCGGGCGGAAACCACGGGGATCCCGGACGGCAATCAGCTGATTCCCGCTGCCCATCACCACCAAAGAGTAAGCTCCCTCCAGTTCGCGGGCCGCCTGCACCACCCCCTCAAGCAGGTCGTCCGATTTCAGGCTGTGATAGGCAATAAGCGAGGAAACCACTTCGCTGTCGCTGCTGGCATGAAAGTCCAGTCCGTTTTTTTGCAATTCCTGTTTGAGAAGCCTTGCATTGGTGATGTTTCCGTTATGAGCCGTCGCGATCCTGCCGGTAAGATACTCGGTCACAAAAGGCTGCACATTGCGGATGGCATTGGTCCCGGTGGTGGAATACCGGGTATGCCCGACAGCGATCCGTCCAGCGGGAAATCCAGCCAGAATCTCTCCGGAAAAAACCTCACTTACCAGACCCAGATTTTTATGGCAGTGTATGCTGCTTCCGGCCAGTACGGCGATCCCCGCTCCCTCCTGTCCCCGGTGCTGCAGGGACAGCAGCGCATTGTAAGTGATCCCGGCCGCTTCTTCCAGTCGGGTGCTGATGCCGAATATGGCACACTCCTCCCGGATCCTGTCTTCCCGGGCCGCCTGGCAGGCTGTTTCAATTCTCATGATTCTTCAATATCCCTTCTGCTATGATCCTTTTGGTCAAACGCATGTCCATGGCCTGTTTTTCAATCACCTTGTGCGCTTCCTCCTCCGTCAGGTTGAAGCGGGAGATGAGCGTACATTTCGCCCGGTCGATGATCCGGATGTCTTCTATTTTTTGCAGCAGGCGCTTGTTTTCATGATGCACCTGCCGGGTTTTTCGATGAGCGGCAGAAGCCAGTTTCAACGCGTTCCAAAAAAACGCGCGCTGGACCGGCTTGGACAGGGTGAGAACTCCGGATTCTTCCACATGGGCGGAAACTTCCTCATAGACGTCGGACTTCACCAGTAATATCACCTGGCTGGGGCTGTCGGATGCAATATGCATCGCCAGGTTCTCCCCAAATTCATCGGACAGCGGCGCATTGACGATGCACAGGTCAAAATCCCTTCCCAGCAGCATCCGCCGGGCATCGCCGCCCGTGTGGACCGTGACGATTTCCGGGCAGCCGTTTTGGCCAAGCAATGCAGAAAACCATTCTATGCTTTTTTCCGTACCGGATATAATCAATGCATTATCCATAAACCGTCACCCGCCTGAACAGACAAGGCTGTGCCTGCTGTCAGATCTGCCTGAACAGACAAGGCTGTGCCTGCTGTCAGATCTGCCTGAAAAAATGTCTGCAGACAAATGCATGCTTATCCTCTGCGGCTGCATAGGCATCTGCCTCCTTTTGCTTGATGTGGATGTATTTTTCCACCAGGCTGTCCCCCAGGGCTTTTTTGACGAAACTGCTGCCTGCTGCCAGGGAAAGCGCCATGCCAAGATTGTCCGGGAGCCGGGGGACGCTTCCCAACAGATCCGGACTTGCCGTATACATATTCTCGTTTACCGGCGGGGGCAAAACCGCTCTGTGTTCGATTCCGTCCATCCCTGCATGAAGGATCAGCGCAAAAGCCAGATACGGGTTGACCGCGGGGTCGGGGGAACGAAGCTCCATCCGGGTTTTTTCCCCGGTGGCCGCCGGGATCCGGATCAGCTGGGAACGGTTTTGACAGGACCATGAGATATATTGGGGAGCCTCAAAACTGCCAAACCGCTCATAGGAATTGGCGATTGGATTCAAAAATGCCGTCATGAAGGCGGTTTGTTCCATGATGCCGGCGATAAAGCTTTCGGCTGCCCATAACTGCACGCCGGGGATGCGGTGTTCCGCCGGGAAAGCGTGGCGGAACAGATTCAGTCCGTCGCTGATCAAAGACAGGTTGATGTGAAAGCCGCTTCCGCTCCTGTCCGGGATGGGCTTGGGGAGAAAGGATGCAAACAGCCCGTTTTGTGCTGCGATGGCCTTCACGACCGACCGGAAGGACAGCACATTGTCCGCGCTGCTTAAGGGATCGCTGTATTTAAAGTCGATCTCGTTCTGTCCGGGACCCTGCTCGTGGTGGGAAGTCTCCGGTTTGATCCCCATCTCCTCCAGGCAGAGGCAAATTTCCCGCCGCACATTTTCTCCCTTGTCCAGGGGAGAGATATCCAGGTAGGATCCCGTATCCAAGGGGATCTGCGTCGGATCGCCCTGTTCATCCGTTTTAAACAGGTAAAACTCGCATTCCGCACCGATGTTGCAGGCATATCCGGCCTGCTCACAGCGTCTGACCGCCTCTTTCAGCACCCTCCGGGTGTCAAAGGCAAAGGGGGTCTGGTCCGGATTGATGATATCACAGTAAAACCGGATCACCCGGCCCTGCTGAGGCCGCCACGGCATCAGCCGCAAGGTGCCGGGATCGGGCACTAAAAACAGGTCAGATTTCGTCACATCGGAAAATCCCAGGATGGAGGAAGCATCAAAGGAAATCCCGCTCTCAAAAGCGTGTTCCAGGTCATCCGGCATGATGGATATGTTTTTCTGTGTACCCGTCAGGTCACAAAAAGAAAGCCGGATGAATTTCACATCGTTTTCCCGGACAAATGCCAGGACTTCTTTTACCGTGTTGGTCATACCCAAACTCCCCTTTCTCATTCTATTATATAGGTTCTTCGACGCGTGTCGACCTGAACAGAAAGGCAAAACAGATGTGAGTGAATCCTGCATGCCTGAAACTTGCAATTTTGCTTTAATTATGCCGATATGCTACCATAATGACATTAGATATGCAAGTTTAAAATTGCTGTCTTTCATTTTTGGTAAAATTTTTTTAAAATATATATTGACAATCCAACCCGGCTATGATAACATGCCATTAACATCAGCAAAGGCGCTGCGGAAACTTCCCGGGCGCCTTTTTCATTGAAGGAGGATGGACATGAAAAACATCAGTGAAATATTCGGAAGTATGGTCTTTAGTGACAAAGTCATGAAAGAACGGCTTCCAAAGGATACTTACAAATCACTGAAGAAGACCATAGAAAACGGCATCCCCCTGGACAGTGCGCTGGCCAATGTGGTGGCTAATGCCATGAAGGACTGGGCCATCG
>DOHE01000227.1:5441-5662 GCA_003535395.1 Clostridiales bacterium
GGCGGAGAAGCACGACAGCTTCATCTCCCCGATGCCGGACGGCAGTGTGATCATGGAATTCTCCGGAAGCGCGCTGATCAAAGGAGAACCGGACGCATCCTCGTTTCCTTCCGGGGGCCTTCGTTCCACATTTGAAGCGCGGGGATACACCGCCTGGGATCCCACCTCCTACGTTTTCATCAAGGATGACACTCTGTGCATCCCCACCGCTTTCTGCTCTT
>DOHE01000102.1 GCA_003535395.1 Clostridiales bacterium
ATCCGGTGGCCCCACCACAGCTGGCGTGAAATACACCAGTCCTGAATATTTTCCATCCAATTGTAATAGATCTTTGAAAAGCGGTCCGGCACGAACCGTACAGTCCCGTTGCGCACCACTTCGATGGCCGGTTCGGCCAGAGGCTTCATTTTCACGAACCACTGGAGGGAAGCCATGGGTTCAATGACCGTGCCGCATCGGTAACATTCACCGACATTATGCTTGTGTTCCCTGACCTGATGCAGCAGTCCCAGTGTTTTTAAGTCTTCCAGGATCTTTTTCCGGGCTTCATACCGATCCATATCCCGGTATTTGCCGGCGTTCTCATTCATCACGCCACTGCCGTCGATCACCCGGATCCGCGCCAGGCTGTGCCGGGAGCCTACCTCGAAGTCGTTGGGATCATGAGCCGGGGTTATTTTCACGGCGCCGGTCCCAAACTCCCTGTCCACATAGGTATATGCGATCACCGGGATGTTGCGGCCTGTCAGAGGCAGCTGCAGAGTTTTTCCAATAAGGTGTGCATACCGCTCATCCTCTGGATGCACGGCCACAGCAGTATCCCCCAGCATGGTCTCGGGCCGGGTGGTGGCTACCGTGATGCCCGGCCCCCCGTCCACTTCCGGATAACGGATATGCCAAAGCCGCCCTTCCTTTTCTGAATACTCCACTTCCGCTTCAGAAATGGATGTCCTGCACCCCGTGCACCAATTGACCATGCGCTCCCCGCGGTAGATCAGTCCCTTATTGTAGAGTCGGACGAATACTTCGCTTACCGCCTCGGACAAACCTTCATCCATGGTGAACCGTTCCCGGGACCAGTCGCAGGAGCAACCCAGTTTTTTAAGCTGTTCAACGATCCTTCCCCCATAATGGGCCTTCCACTCCCAGGCTCTCTTTAAAAAACCGTCCCTGCCCAGCTGCTCCTTGGTGACCCCTTCTTCTGTCATCGCTTCTACGATTTTCGCTTCAGTAGCGATGCTGGCATGATCGGTGCCCGGAAGCCATAGAGCACAGTAACCCTGCATCCTTCGCCAGCGGGTCAGGATGTCCTGGAGAGAATTGTCCAGGGCATGCCCCATATGGAGCTGGCCGGTGATATTTGGAGGGGGCATGACGATGGTGAAAGGCTTGCGGTTTTCATCCGGCACTGCCTTGAAGCTGCCTTTTTCCATCCACTCCCGGTAGATTCTGTCCTCGATCCCCGAAGGTTCATAGGTTTTTTCCATCTCTTCCGCCTTGTTCATCGGCTTTTCCTCCTCATCGATACAGTACCGGCACCCGGATGCGACAGAAAACCTTACAGATTAAAAATGATATTATACCCGGAGCCCGGGTGTCAATATTTTTTGCTCCCGGGGCCAGGGCGCAAATCCCGGCTGCCGTTGCCGCTGTTGCCGCCGTTGCCGCTGTTGACAATTTCCGCAGATTTCCGCAGATTTCCGCAGATTTCCGCAGCGGCTTTACTCCTCACCGGAAGTGAAGTATAATGTTGCGGGGTGAAATTCCAATGGGCGACAATCATCGGGGCGTGACGGCCCCGAAGGGATATACCGCATCCGGCGTGGCATGCGGCATAAAGAAGAACGGCAAAAAGGATCTGGCTCTGCTGGTTTCGGAGAAACCGGCCGCTGTTGCCGGCATGTTTACAAAAAACCGGGTAAAGGGCCACTCTCTCAAGCTGACGATGGAAAATATGAAAAACGGCTCAGCCCGCGCACTGCTGATCAACAGCGGTAACGCCAATGCCTGCATCGGCAGCCGGGGAGATCAGGATGCCCGGGAGATCGCTGCATTGACCGCCTCCCTGCTCTGCTGCGATCCCGGTGATGTGCTTGTGGGATCTACCGGCGTGATCGGTATCCCTATGGATATGACGGTTGTCCGGGAGGGGATCCGGGTTGCGGCGGCTTCTTTGTCTGCTGAGGGCGGGCAGGATGCTGCCCAGGCCATCATGACCACCGATCTGAGTATGAAGGAGGCCTTTGCACAAGTCGTGCTGCAGGACAAAACCGTCACTCTGGGCGGAATGGCCAAGGGATCCGGTATGATCCATCCTGACATGGCCACGATGATCGCCGTGATCACGACGGATGCGAAGATCCCCCATGGTCTGTTGCACCTGGCCCTGGAAGAAGCAGTGCACAGCACGTTCAACCGGATCACCGTGGACGGGGATACCAGTGTCTGTGATATGATCCTGGTGTTTGCCAACGGCATGGCAGAAAACAAAGGCTTGTCCGAAGAAGATGCAGAGTACCTTAAATTCAGGGATGCTCTCACTGGGATTTGCGCCCGCCTGTCAACGGCCGTGGCTAAAGACGGAGAAGGCGCAACGAAGGTATTCCGTGTTCAGATCCACGGGGCCGCATCCGCAGAAGATGCGCGAAAGGCAGCCATGTCCGTAGCCTGTTCACCCCTGGTCAAGACTGCCGTGCACGGCGCGGATGCCAATTGGGGCAGGATCCTGACTGCCGTTGGATATTCCGGGGCAGAATTCGACCCCGGCCAAGTGGAGATCCGCCTGGGCCCGGTGCTTTGCTGTCAAAGCGGAGCGGCTGTTCCCTTTTCAGAAGAAGAGGCGCTTAAGGTGCTGCTTGGGCCTGATATTGAGATTATCGTGGATCTGCATGGCGGTAAGTTTTCGGATCATTATCTGAGCTGTGATTTTTCAGAGGATTATGTGAAAATCAACGGAAGTTACAGAAGCTAGTCCCGGGAGCCTTTGCCGGGAATCCGTTTCGGGAACGAAAATTTGCAGAATGGAAGCATTTAAGGAAGGTGTTCTCTTTGTCGGCAGACAAAAACCGTAATGGCCCGGGTGTCCTGGTGTGCATCACGCAACAGAAGACCTGCGGGCGGCTGATTCGCGAAGGTGCGGACCTGGCGGCGCGATTGAAGGGAAGGATATACGTGATCCATGTTTCAAGGACAGATCTGAACTTTTTGGACAACACCAGCGAGGGGAACGCCCTTCAGTACCTGTTCAATGTCAGCAATGCGGTGGGAGCGGGACTGACCGTACTTAAATCCAACCGCTTTTCCGACTCGGTGGCACAATTTGCCCGTGATCATGCCATTACCGATGTAGTGCTGGGTTCTGCTTCCCGGGAAGGAACAGAAAGCGGACTGATCAAGGAGTTGAAAGACAGACTGCAGGGGATGACACTGCATGTGATCCCGCCTTCAGACTCAATTACAGGGTAGTTGGAAGCGTGGTCTGCATTTTTTGTAGGATTTTGTCAAAATAATCTGTCAATATAGCTCCAAACCCTTGACAGCACAGGTTTTGAGTATTAGAATACACTCAATTCCAGTTTATAGGAGGTAGTTGAAATGAATAAATCCGAACTCATCAATGCCATGTCGACCGCATCAGGCCTAAGCAAAAAAAATTGCAGCGTAGCCTTGGATGCTTATGTGGGGACTATTGAAAATGCGCTGAAGAGCGGCGAAAAGGTTGTTATCGTCGGCTTTGGCACCTTCGCGGTAAAAAACCGGGCAGCCCGGAAAGGCCGCAATCCCCAGACCAAAAAGGAAATCAAGATCCCTGCTTCCAAGGCTCCTGTTTTCAAAGCCGGGAAAAGCCTGAAGATGAAAGTCAACGTAAAAGGCAAGAAATAATCAGTTCCTATCTCTGTGTGCAGACACAAAATACGGACACGACGGTCTTTCGCCGGAAGGACCGTCGTGTTTTGTGTTTCATTCCGGTTCATACAAACTCCGGACCCTTTCCGTCAATAACGCGATAAACCTGTAATTCCCGGGCTTTCCGTTGTTTTGGTAATCTGAAAGATCCCCCAGGAACATTTCAAGTTTTTCAATGCTCCCCTTAAGGCAGGCCCCTTCAACAGAATTGCGGATGCACCGCTCCACCCGACTGCAGCTGATACCAAATTTTTTTCCTATCTTGGGGTACACGATTTTTGTGATCGATATGTTTTTGTTCCCGGATTCGA
>DOHE01000189.1 GCA_003535395.1 Clostridiales bacterium
CGTGACCTCTTCCGGACGCTCGTCAATGAGCAGTACGATAAGATGGACTTCCGGGTTGTTGATGGTGATGCTGTTGGCGATCTGCTTGAGCAGGATAGTTTTTCCGGCTTTGGGCGGGGATACGATCATTCCTCTCTGTCCTTTGCCGATGGGTGCAATAAGATCGATCAGGCGGGTAGCAAGACCGGTGGGTGAAACCTCCATTTGGATCCGCTCTTCCGGGAATATGGGGGTCAGATCCTCAAAAGCTTTGCGCTTGAACATGGTATCTACACCGTTTCCGTTGATACCGGTGAGAAAATACAGCGCCTGAAATTTTTCTCCTGTATTGGATGATTTACTTTTGCCTACGATATAGTCTCCGGTTTTTAATGAAAAACGCCGGATCTGGTTGGGCGAAACATAAATATCCTTCGGGCCTGCCAGATACCCGGATGTTCTTAAAAATCCATACCCGTCGGCCAGGACCTCCAATATTCCTTCCACCGGATTGTCTTCCTGGGTGGCATGCCGGTGGGGAGCCCGTGTTTCGGCAGTTCCCGCAGGTGCCGGGGATACAGATGAAGTGGCCGCAGATGCTGCAGGCGAGACAGNNGCCGCAGATGCTGCAGGCGAGACAGCTGCCGCAGATGCTGCAGGCGAGACAGCTGCCGCTGAAGCAGCAGATGCATCAGATGCATCTGCTGCTTCAGCGGGTGCGGGTGCTGCTTGAGGTTTTTCCTGAACAGTCACCAGAGTCGGTGTGATTGCCGGTTCGGGCGCTGGTGCGGCCGCTTCTGCGGTTTCCGCCCGAGTTTCCACTGGTGCCGACGAAACAGCAGGTGCCGGCTCTTCAACGGGTGTGGCTAATTTTTTTTGTTTTTCTCTTCCCCCGCTTCGGGGATGAACGCTTTTCCTGGAATCTCCCCGTCTGTTCCTTTGGGGATGATCCTTGGAAGACTGCTTCCCGTCTTCAGGATTCACCGCTTCTTCAAGCACCACAGATACAGCCGGTACAGGCCCTTCGGCAGCCGGTGCAGGTGCAGGCTCTTCGGCAACCGGTGCAGGTGCAGGCTCTTCGGCAACCGGTGCAGGTGCAGGCTCTTCAGCTGCCGGTGCAGGTGCCGGCGATATGACCTGCACAGCGGCAGCGGGGTCAGAAAAAATGGATGTCTGTAAAAAAGGCACAGATTCTGGCTTTTGTTCTTTGACTTCTGTTTCCCGGACAATATCTCTTGAAGAAATCCCGCCTTTTTTCTTTCTTTTTGCGGCCGCCGGAGCGGAAGAATAATCCACCACTTCCTTGGGAGTTGTTCCGGATGCGTTGTCCGCATCAACAATTTCCTGCATGGAAAGCAATTTTTTCAATAAATCTTCTTTTCTATAGCTGATAATACCTTTTAAACCCATGACTTTTGCAATATATTGCAAATCTTTCAAGGATTTACCTCTGAGGGTTTCCTCGTTCATACTCAAAAAACACCATCCATTCTTAATACGGTTTCTGAATCGTTTGAATATTATCTATGAAAATAATTGACTAAACATTTAGGCGGAAATGTCTGACAACCTGCATTTATTCTAGCATGCCTGTTCTGGCTCTGTCAAGTTGCATTTCCCGCAAGTTTTCGTGACTTTTCGCGCCCGGTATTACGCATCATCTGAGTTATGCGAATGTCGTACTCAATGTCAGGGATCCGCCCGCATCGGGCGAATTGGAGAGAGGCCCGCGCCGGCAGACCTCTCTTTGAATTTCAATTTCTTTTCAGACTTTGCTGTGCGGCTGCCCGGGCAGTGTGTCATTCGCTGAACGGCAGTCAATTCTGGCTCAGCAGTTGTTGGTATCTTGCGTAGGCATCTTCCCAGGCCGCAGCATCCGCAGGCTGATATTCCCGTGTCGGAAACGAACGGCGCACCAGGTCTCTGGCCTGGGCCAGGCCGTTCACCTCGCCCAGGACCATAAGCTGACAAAGCAGGTTTCCTGTCGCCGTTGCCTCCACCGGGCCGGTGATCACCTGCCGCCCCAGGGCGTTGGCTGCAAACTGGCACAGTGGAATATTTCTTGACCCGCCCCCCACGATATTGAGAACCGGGATCTTCTCCTCCACCACTTCTTCCAGCCCTTCCACTGCATACCGGTATTTAAGGGCCAGACTCTCCAGCACTATCCGTACGATCTCTCCCCGGGTGGAAGGCACTCTCTGCCGGGTTTCGCGGCAGTAGTCCATCACCTTGCCGGGCATGTTCCCCGGTGAGAAAAACATGTTGTGATCCACATCGATAAATGCAGTGAAGGCTGTACATTGTTCCGCTTCAGCTTCCAGGTCGTCAAAGGAGAGTTTTTTANNCCCAAAGACCCATGATGTTTTTAAGAAAACGGATGGTCCCGCCGTATCCGCCTTCATTGGTATAGTTGAGTTCATAGGATTTCTCATTGATAATAGGCTGGTCTGCCTCGATCCCCAGCAACGACCAGGTGCCGCTGCTCAGGTATGCATACCTCCCCGCCGGAGCCGGTACGGAAATCACAGCGCTTCCGGTATCGTGCTCCGCCACCGCCGCCACCGGGATCTTCCCGATGCCCAGTTCCTGCTGCAGCGCAGAGGTCAGGAAGCCCACCGTTTCACCGGGCTGGATGATCTCCGTCAGCATATCTGTAGGAATATCCAGCTTTCTCAGCATGTCGAGTGCCCAGGATCTTTTCCTGGCGTCCAGCATCTGGGAAGTGCTGGCGATGGTGTATTCACAGTATTTTTGCCCGGTCAGGAAGTAATTGAGCAGATCCGGCATGAACAACATGCTGTCTGCAATGTCCAGCAGCGGAGATCCCGCGTGCCGCATGGCCAAAAGCTGATACAGGCTGTTAAACTGGGCAAACTGCAGCCCGGTGGTTTCGTAGATCTCCCGGCCCGGGATCCGCTTAAAGGCTTCATCGATCATAGCGTCGGTGCGGCTGTCCCGATAATGGTAGGGGATGCCCAGCAGGTTCCCTTTTTTGTCCAGCAGTCCAAAATCCACGCCCCATGTGTCGATCCCCATGCAGGCAATGTCCCGGATACCCTCCTGCACACAGGCCAGGATCCCCTGCTTGAGTTCAAAAAACAGGCGGGGAAGATCCCAGTAAAAGCTTCCGCCGATCATCACCGGATCATTGGTAAAACGGTGTTTTTCCTCCAATCGGATCGTCTGGCCGTCGTAACTGCCCAGCATGGCCCGACCGCTGCTTGCTCCATAGTCAAAGGCTAGTATCTTAAGCATGCTCTTCCCCCCGAATTTCTATGACTCTTTTTCAAAATCTTCCTTGCCTGCGCCGCAGGTGGGACAGGTCCAGTCATCCGGAATATCTGCAAATGCAGTTCCCGGTGCGATATTGTTGTCCGGATCTCCTTCGGCGGGATCATACACATAACCGCACAGCTTGCAAACATATTTGTCCATACCAAAAACTCCCTTCATTGGTTCAGTGTGTTCTGGATTATATCATATCCCGCTGTTGTTGGGAATTGTTTTCCAACTCAGAAGCGCGCTGTTTGGGCGAATCGATTTTGCTTTCGGGATATATGCGCAGGTACTTAAAACGCTTTTCGTCTGCAATCATGCTGTACATTTCCCTGACCGGGAAGCCCATGGCCCGGGCCAGGCTTGCAGCCGCTTCCCGGTCCTTCATATTCATCCGGATACAGTAACTGCAGCCACCCCGGGAAATGCGGCATGGCGTCTGTACGATCCGGGCCGGTATACCCAACTCCTTAAGCCGGCCTGCCAGAAGCAGGGCATAGTTTCCAGAATCCTGAAGCAACAGCACTTCATTGGGGGTATTATCCTGTATAGGGTTCGTGGAGTTCATGAGGTCCCGCTTTCAAAACTGCTTTCGCATATTTGCTCCCGGATTATGCTATGGTGACATCTCTCAGTTGGTTCTTTCGCGCATAATGGAACAGGTACATCTGGGCAAACCCGGACAACTCTCCGAAACGCGCTTTTGCGAAGGCTGTGATTTCCTTCATGCAGGCAGGCCGCCCAAAGTACAGGTTTTCCATCGCCCGCTTCACCCATACATCCACGGGGAAAACATCCATGGAGATGCAACTGTAGATCAATACGCAGTCCGCCACCTTGGCTCCCACTCCGGGGATCTGCATCAGCTGACTGCGGGCCTCCTCTGAAGACAGGGTGCGAAGCTCTGTTTCACGGATCCATCCACGGCTCACCCTCTCTGCCGCTTCCATAATATACCCCAGCCGATACCCGCACCGGCACAGGGACACATCCTCTCTTCCCGCAGACGCCAACCAGCCTGCTTCCGGAAAGGTATGCCCCTCGTCCGCTCCGGGTACCGGGCTGCCAAGCGTCCGGGCCAGGCGCTCTACGATGGCGGCAATGCGGCTTACATTGTTGTTCGCAGAGAGTATAAACGATACCAGGGTCTCCCAAAATTCCTGACGCAGGATCTTAAGCCCCTGGCCATGCTTGACCGCCTGCTGCATCACGGGATCCAGGGCAGACAGGCGGGCCCGGATCTCCCGGTAATCCCGGTCCAGGTCCAGATAATGCCTCCAGAATCCTTCAAACTCTTCTTCTGTAGCTCCGGATAATTCCAGAATGCCGCTGCCCGGCTTGCCTGATCGGACTGTAAGCGCCCTTCTTCCCGCAATTCCTCTGTAACCGCCGCTGTCCAGCCGGGTCCAGCGAAAGCATTGACCGCTTTCGAATATCTGAGCCGGATCAAAATCCGTAACTCCCCGGATCATCAATTGCCGGGGACCTTTTTCAATCACTGTCATGATGTGCCCTTCCTTACACCCGGCTGTTCGTATCTTCGCAAGAGTATATCACAATTCGCAGGCACATGATACAATCATGGCGGTACCGCATGTGCGGTCGGATCGTTCCTGTAATGGAAGGATGTGTGTCCTGTGGTGGAAAAAATTTATACCATACCGGTGAATGAAGCTTTTGAGGCAGAAAGCGAATGCCCTCTATGCCTGCTG
>DOHE01000213.1 GCA_003535395.1 Clostridiales bacterium
TTTGAATTTTCAATAAAAAACGGGGAGATTGAGCACATAGAACCTGTCTTTACACCTGTTGAGCCTGTGTCGATCACACCGGAGACCAATGTCTTTGTAAGCCGATTGAAAATTGGAATGACCTGTAAAACGCAAGATGTCGATATTCGGTATACATTGGACGGATCTGAGCCTACAATCCAATCCACGCTGTATCGAAAACCTTTTGTTATCAATAATACCAGCATCGTGCAGGCCAGAGCATTTCGTAAAGAAACGAAGACAATGCCAAATACGATGAGTGCCACCCATGCTTCTTATGTATCCATGGCAACATTCAAAAAACAAGAAATGCAAAAAGCAGTTTCTATAAGAAAAAATTTATTGGAAAATGGTCTCACATATAAATACTTTGAGGGCAATTGGAAGCATATGTTTCTGTTTATGGCGCAGATGCAACCCAAGAAAGAAGGCCTGGGGGAAAATCTGCTGGATATTCAACACAGGGAGACGGAAAAACCTTTTGGGTTTGTCTATTCTGGATATTTGAATGCACCTGCGAACGGGGTGTATACATTTTACTGTCCGGAAGAGTATCTCAGGACAGATGTGGATGCCGGATACGAACTGCAGGTATATTTAAATAATGAATTGTGGACGCCAAGCAATAAGGTGCATTCCCAAGGCACATGGTCTGTTGCATTGGAGAAGGGATATCACAAGCTGGAAGTCCGTTATATAGATTACCGAGGAGATATTTCAAAAATTAAAGTCTTGACTAAAACATATGAAATCAGTTTTGACAGGACGGGAGATGTGAAGGGAAGTGATCGGCGCAACTTTCCTGATACGCTAATTGAAAGAAACTTCACATGGGATGGTATCACACCGGCCATCCAGATATCAGGCCCATCCCTTGAAAAACAATCCATTCCGGCCACCCTGCTTTACCGTAAAGTCCGACAAATAGTAGCTGGCAGCGCTGTTTGTCGGAAATGACCGGCTGAGGGGCATAGTGTTCGGGCAGGTTTACAATGAGCGGATCTAGACCGAGCTTCCTCATCTTAATTAGGGAAGGAAATAATATTATTATGAAACATGAAGCAACAAGGCCTACTGCGGCACAGCTCGCCTGGCAGGACATGGAACTGGGGATGTTCATCCACTGGAGCCCCACTACCTATTTCACGGAAAGCGGATATGACAACCTGGCAACGCCGCTTAAGGAGATCGACCCGAAGATGCTGGACACGGACCAGTGGGTGAAGGTGGCCAGGTTTATGGGGGCCAGGTATATTGTCATCGTTGCAAAGCATATGGAGGGTTTCTGTATCTGGCAGACGCAAACGACGGAATACAGCATCCAAAACACCCCATGGAGGGATGGAAAAGGAGATATCCTCAAGGATCTGTCAGAATCCTGCAGGAAATACGGCATTCACTTGGGGGTTTACCTTTCTCCTGCAGATAAACACTTCGGGGCACGTACCGGGGGGAAATGTGAGACACCGGACAAGCAGAAGGAATATGAGTGCATGTACCGGGAGCAGCTGACGGAACTGCTGACCCGCTACGGACAGATGGTTGAAGTCTGGTTCGATGGCAGCAATGACATGGAACTGGGAGACATCCTGAAACAGCATGCCCCGGACGCCATGGTTTTTCAAAGTCGGTATGCCACCATCCGATGGGTGGGAAACGAGGAAGGGATTGCGACATACCCGGCCTGGAATGCTGTGCAAAAAAAGGATGCGGAGACGGGAGTGGCCACCAACCGGCATGGAACGCCTGAAGGGGATGTCTGGATGCCGCTGGAATGCGATGCGAGGATCCGGGCAGCCTGGTTCTGGAAGCCGGATAATGAAACCACCCTCAAAAGCGTTGACCAGCTGATGCAGATGTATTACCGTTCCGTGGGCAACGGCGCTGTTTTACTGCTCAATCATACTCCGGACAGGACCGGGCTGATCCCGGAAGCCGATGTGCAAAGAGCAGCCGAATTTGGCGCCGAGATCCAGCGTCGGTTCGGCTATCCGCTGAAGGAAACACCCGGCAGCGGAGAATCCGTGGAACTTGTGTTTGACAGGCCGGAAGTAGTTGATCATGTGGTCATTATGGAAGAGATCGCTTTTGGGGAGAGGATTCGGGCCTATACCGTCGAAGGGCTGCTGGAATCCGGGGAATGGAAAGTTTTATGCCGTGGGACTGCGGTGGGGCATAAGCGTATCGAACCATTTGCTCCCGCACGCGTATCAAAGATCCGGCTGACCTGCACCAAATATACAGAATACCCATTAATCAGAAAGCTGGCTGCCTTTTGCTGCAATGCAATACTTCCGGAAACGAACCGGGAGATCAGCACCTCCAGCATCAAGATCGGTGAATGGGGCAGCGAGATCTATTATAGGAAAGGCTGGAGCCGGGGGGCTGAACTGGAATATGATATCACTGATCTGATCGATGATGCCGGTCAGTTTGAAATCAAATTCATCCAGGTCTACGGTGAGCATGGATTCGAAGCCTCCGTTTCTGTATGGATCGACGGTCTGGAATACCCGCAGTATGTGGAACCGGGAAATCAGGATTTAACATATCACCTGTTCTTTCCAGGCATCGAAAAGGATATCAGGATCAAGGCTACCATGAAAGGGATCGGTGGAAGCGACTGCAACGGGGAGGTTTACTTGACAAGAGTCAGATAACTAATTACAGAAAAACATAAAAACGGTGACGTCTCTAAGTCCTCAAGCTCTTGACAGAAAAGGAAGCAGGTGATATTCTCTGGATGGAAGCGCTTACAGCATGAGAGATGAGAGGGATCGTTATGGATATTGACAAACTGGGTTCAGGCCTGATGGCAGGAGCCGCACAAAGTGAGATCACCCCATGGACCGGTGTTCAGATCGACGGCGCTATCGGGCAGAAAAGACCTGGCATTGGTGGCACTGGCCGGGGAGCCTTTCGTGCAGGGACAACTGGAGATCAAGCAAAAATCTCCGGCCGCTTATACATTTATCGCCCATATGTGCAATTATTATGTGGGTTATATCCCAACAAAGGAGGCATTCCGGACAGGCGGTTACGAAACTGTGACGGGACTGTCTTCAAAACTTCATCCCGATGCCCTTGAAAAAATCACGGAGGCTTCGATATCTCTCATAAAAACACTATTCTGAGAACAAAACCCATTACACATGATATAATGGTTGCATCAAATTTACAGGTGATGAAGATGGCGAATATCTATGATGTAGCGAAAAGAGCAAAAGTCTCCATTGCTACAGTTTCCCGGTATTTCAACAATGGGTATGTGAGTCAGGACAGCGGGGAACGGATCAAGGAAGCGATCGATGAACTGGGTTATTCCGTCAGTCAGGTTGCAGCAGCGATGATGACCAAGTCTCTCAAGGCCATTGGACTGATCCTTCCCAGTATAACCAATCAGTTTTTTCCTGAGCTGGCCAAGGCGGTGGAGGAAAGAGCTCATAAAAAAGGGTATACATTATTTGTATGCAATTCAGAAGGCAGTGAGGCCAAGGAGACTGGATTCATCAATATGCTCAAATCCCTGCATGCAGACGGGATCATCACAGCTACAGGCAATTGTGCCCATATCTACCGGCAGAAAAAGATTCCCGTAGTATCCATAGACAGGGATCTGGAAGGGGATTTTATTCACGTGACTTCC
>DOHE01000247.1 GCA_003535395.1 Clostridiales bacterium
ACCGGCAACAAGTTTGAATTCCGCATGCTGGGTTCGGCCTTCTCTGTATCCGGGCCCAACATCATTCTGAATACCATCACCGCTCAGGCTTTGTCCGAGTTTGCAGAGCAGCTGGAGGCAGCAGAGGATTTCAACGGGACCCTGAACCGGATCATCAGGGAGGCTATCAAGAAACACCGCCGGATCATATTCAACGGCAATAACTACTCGGAAGAATGGGTGAAGGAAGCCTCCAGGCGGGGATTGTCCAACCTGGCCGCTACCCCGGATTCCCTGCCCTGTTTCATTACCGAAAAAAGCATCAACCTGTTTTCCCGGCACAAGGTGTTCACCCCCGGGGAAGTCCATTCCCGGTATGAGATTCTGATGGAAGGCTATTGCAAGACGATGAACATTGAAGCTTTGACGCTGCTGGATATCGCACGGCGCGATATTTTCCCTGCCTGCTGCGCATATATCAAGGATCTGACCGACCTGGCCTCAGCGAAGAAGGGACTTGGCATCGGCGCCGGAGCCGCTGCCGAGGAAAAAATGATCGTACGTCTTTCCTCTCTGGTGGATGCGCTGGACGGAAAAATCCTGGCGCTGGAAGCAGCTTTGGAAAAAACAAGGAAGGCAGAGGATCTGCAGTCCAAAGCCAGAACATTCCGGGAAGCCGTGCTGCCGGAAATGCAGGAAATCCGCAGGTATGCGGACGAACTGGAAAGTCTGGCAGGCGCGAAATACTGGCCGATGCCTACCTATGGCGACCTGCTGTTTCGGGTCTGAGGCCATAGTACTTAGGTCATAGCACTTAGGCCATAGTACTTAGGCCATAGCATGGAAGGATTCCAGGTGCCGGGATCCTGCAACTGAATACAAATCACAGTTTACACAAAGGCGTGTATTCCATTTACAGGGGATGCACGCCTTTTTATATTACATCAGCGCAGGACCGCCACCCTGCGATATGGATAGATGGACCCGCCCGCTTTATACATCTTACTTCAAATTCAAATGGAAGAGAGGTCGATTTTATGGAAACGAAAGTGATTCTCGATACCCTGTGGGTGATCATTACCGCAGCACTTGTGTTTTTTATGAACCTGGGCTTTGGCTCAGTGGAGAGCGGCTTTGCCCGGCAGAAAAACGCGGTGAACATCCTTTCAAAGAACTTTATCGTCTTTGCCGTATCTTCCCTGGGCTTCCTGCTGCTGGGATGGGGCCTGATGTTCGGTGACGGCAACGGGTTTATCGGTTTAAAGGGCCTGTTCATGGCCGGCGGAGCAGACAATTCTCCGGCAACAGGAGAGGCATACCAGGGGGTCTATTCCGCAATATCCTGGGCAGGCGTGCCATTTTGGGCTAAGTTCTTTTTCCAGCTGGTGTTCTGCGGCACCGCAGCCACCATCGTATCCGGCGCTGTGGCGGAGCGCATCAAGTATATTTCCTTTATCGTTTTCTCATTTCTGCTGACGCTGTTCGTCTACCCCATCGTGGGCCACTGGATCTGGGGCGGGGGTTTCCTGGCCAAGTTGGGGATGCTGGATTTCGCCGGCGGTACCGTGGTCCATTCTGTCGGAGGCTGGGCGGCTCTGACCGGCGTGATGATCCTGGGTCCCCGGGTAGGAAAATATACCAAGGACGGCAAAATCCACCCGATTCCCGGGCATAACATGAGTCTTGCCACTATCGGTGCCTTCGTGCTGTGGCTGGGATGGTTCGGGTTCAATCCCGGTTCCACTATGGCCGCTGATCCCATGGCTATTTCCCATATCCTGGTCACGACCAACACGGCGGGCATCATCGCCATTCTGACGGCCACCGCTACGGCATGGCTGGTGATCGGAAAACCGGATCTGGGTATGTCCATCAACGGGCTGCTGGCCGGGCTGGTGGCCATCACCCCCTGCTGCGCCTATGTAAGTGTTCCAAGTTCCATCATAATCGGCGCGGTATCGGGTGTGCTGGTAGTGCTGGCTGTCATGTTCTTTGACCGTGTGAAACTGGATGACCCGGTAGGTGCATTATCCGTGCATTTGGTGCATGGGGTGCTGGGTACCCTGTTCGTAGGCCTTTTCGCTCAGGACGGCATCGGGGGCATCCCCGTGGCCAACGGCTTGTTCTTCGGCGGGGGTTTCGGGCTGCTGGGCAAACAGGCGCTGGGGGTTCTGAGCGTGGGTGCTTTCGTATTTCCTTTGTCCATGCTGCTTTGGGTCGCGATCAAGAAAACCATGGGCCTTCGGGTTTCCGTAAAAGAGGAGATCGACGGTTTGGATCTCGACGAGCACGGCAACCAGGCCTACCCGGAATTTCAGACCCACAAGATGCCCTACTACCTCATCGCAGAGGATATCCATACTATTACCGGCGCGCATGCGCCCGTCAGGGCCAAAGTCGTCAAATCATAACGAAAGGGGTATATGGCCATGAAACAAATCAAAGCTGTGATCCGGCCGGAGAAACTGTCTGATGTTAGGGATGCCCTGGAAAAAGCGGGGTGCTACCGGGGTGCCATGATCACCGAGATCATGGGCCAGGGAGCCCAGAAGGGGATCACTCAGACCTGGCGCGGGGAAAAATACCAGATGGATCTGCTGCCCAAGGTGATGATCGACCTGGTGGTAAAGGATGAAGAAGTGGACAGCATTCGGAAAGTTCTGCTCGAAAGCGCGCGTACAGGTGCGATCGGCGACGGCAAGATCTTTATTTACAATGTGGAGGAAGTGATCCGCATCCGGACCGGTGAAGAAGGCGAAACCGCTCTTTGATCCCGTCTGATAAACAAAGCTCCCACCCCCCGGTGCTTAAAGCCAGTCCTGGCTTTGACACCGGGGTTTTTTTAAGGGAGAATAACTGTTTTGAAAAGTGCCGGCAGGCATGGCCTGATCGCTGGGCTGTCGGGCTAATCTTACCGTTTGCTCATTTCTTCGTAAACATCGTTATAGTAAAGCACACTGTCCACGGGGGTGTTGGAGGGAATATGATTGCCCACCGCCATGAAGAACCCGGGGCATTTCTTCCCGATATCCATGCAGCGTTTGACCTCATTGTAGATGTCCTGCTTCGTGCCTGAAAGCAGGATCCGGGTATCCGCATTGCCGACAAACGCATGGGTCTTCCCGTATTTCTCCGCGATATATGCCATGTCCGTGGTGGGTTCCATGACAAATCCGTGGATCCCGGCGGCAGCGATGTCGTCAATGAATTCGGTGTAGCAGCCGTCGGACGAAAACATGATCTTCTTCCCGCTCTCTCTCAAGGGGGCAAAATATTTATGATAATTCGGAAATACATATTTACGGTACCAGTCAGGATGGAAAATGGCACCGGAGGTCCATACGATGTCATCGTGGATCATGACCACGGGAACATCGCTGGCCGCCAGAGCATCAAAGTACTGCTGAATCCAGCTTGCATAACGGTTGGTCATCTCCCCGAACCGCTCACTGTCCGTTCCGGCGCCTGCCAGCAGCATTTCCCAGCCGAAGATATCGATCAGGCCGGAAATGCAGGTCACGTAGATTCCGGTCATGTTGACCGCATCCGGATACGCATCCCGGTTGGCCTGATAATGCTTCTCAAAATTTTGCACCAAAGTGGCCCTGTCTCTCTTTCCATAAGCTTCCCAGGGATCAAAATCCAACACTTGCTCCGGGTCGGTGAAAGGGCAGCTGATCACGTTATTGTAGTCCACCCCGCCCGCCGCATACACCGCATGGCCCATTCGTGTGCGAAAGTCGCCAAAGACGCCTCCGCTGATCAGGGTACTCCATTGGAAATCAAAGTTCCAGGCTTTGATGAAAGCCCTGCTTGCCCGGGTCCGAAGTTCTGCCGGGCTTTTTTCGTCCACATCGATGCCGGTGACCCGGCTTACGACTTGCCAGTGGCTGGCAACGGAATATTCTGTCCTGGGCACCCGGGACGGCATTTCCAGGTTGATGGCCGCCCATCCGTCTGCAAATGACATGTTATGACCCTCCTAAAGATTTATTGTCCGCCCTCCGGTCATATCACGCCGATGCGCCGACGGGCAGGCGGCTTGTGCTGGCTTGTATGGCTTGTGCTGGCTTGTGCTGGCTTGTATGGCTTGTGCTGGCTTGTACTTGTGATTTCTTTGTATTATAATAGCGGTGTATGCCAAAGACCATGCAAATATGAGAAGGAAACATGCACTTTTTTGCATTTGATCCTGGAGCAGGAACGGCGCGGAGATCCCTATGGAAAACAGGCACAACCCCATTTTGCCCGTCGTGATGAACGGTATCCGGTTCGATATTCTGGAGCACGGTCATCTCAAAGCGGATTCCAGTTGGCATCACCTGAATGTGAATTCTCCTTTCAACCGGCTCTACCTGGTCACTGCCGGAGAAGGGGCGATCCGGAATGCGCATCAGTCCATCCGGCTGCTGCCCGGCCACGCCTACCTGATCCCTACCCACACTCCATACGACTACATTTGTGAGGAATCCCTCGAAAAATACTACATTCACTTTTCCCTGGGGCTGCTGCAGCAGGATGACTTGCTGGACGGGCTGGATTCCTGCATCACTTCGCCTGTTGACCTCGATGAAATGCGAGTTTTCCTGCGCCTTTCAGAAAGCCGGAATATCGTGGAGCTGATGCACTTTAAGTCCTATCTTTTCAGGATCGTCTGCGATCTGCTGGTCCCCGTGCTGCCGGAAATCGAAGCGGATATCGATATTTGGCTGAAATACCGATTGTTTTACCAGATACTGGCGCACAGGTGTACAGCAGAATTAAAAATCAGCGATATTGCCGGCAGTATGGGGATCCCGGCTCCCACTCTGTCAAAAAATTTCAAGCGGGATACGGGAAAGACGTTAAAATCCGTACTTGCACAACGGCTGGCACGTCAAAGTATGGAACTGGTGCTGCTAAGTGACAGCAGCATCAAGGAGATCGCCTACCGGCTTTGTTTCAGGGATGAATTTTATTTTTCACGGTTTTTCAAAAAGCATACGGGGCTGTCCCCCCGGGAATACCGGAAACAAAATTCGATTTTCAAATCTGGCGGACAGGGGACAGCAATTTAAGCAACATCTTCAGTTTCTCTGTCACGATCCGCACGAGAATAGCGGTTAAAAAACACGCTGCGGAGCCCAGCGCGGAGATCAGGAAAAAGTTGAGGATCTGGCTTAGCCCCAACCGGGCAAAAATATACTGGATCCCCACGATCACCGGGGTATGGATCAGGTACACGGTATAGCTGCTGCCGGACAGGCGCTTGGCCACATTGTTCTTCCAACCGGCCCTCTGTCTGAATATCCAGGGCAGGCTGATGCATGTGCCTACGCAAACCAGGGTCTCCCAGCCGCTGTACACGAAGGATTGCCAGTGCAGCCCGCCGAACAGGGATACCCTGTCCCCTTCCAAAATCCCGCTGGTCAGCATGATCGCAGGCCAGACCAGTACCGCCCCCAGCGTGACCAGAGACCAGGTGATCCCGGTTTTTTTGGGGATATTCATAAACCAGTCGTTCCGGAAGGCCAAAACACCCAGGAAGAACAGGCTGATATATGAAAACATGTGGGAAAAATCCAGATACACCAGGTTGAACACAGAGAACCACTCATTGATGGGAAAAGCCCAGCGGATGAGCATGGTGGCCACGGAAAGTCCGGCGATGAACAGCAGGATGGTTTTCCCGGCCGGGAACGGGAGCTTCTTCACTTCGCGCGTTTTGCGGATCCGATCCAGTGACCCGCGGAATGCCGCATAGAATATGGAAAACACCAGCAGTACCAGGGCAAACCACAAGGGGCCCGGACCAAGCAGTTTGAATTTCAGGACCGTCTGGCTGTAGTACAGGAGAAAGGTGATATCAAGGCCGTGAAAATGCCGTTCATAGAAATAAACTACCACCGGGATCACCGCCAGCACATACACCAGATATGGAATAGCCAGCCTAAGCAGCCTGTCTTTGATAAAACCGCCAAATCCCTTGCGGTCGTAAGCCCCTGGAGTAAAGTAACCGGAGATCATGAACAGCATGGCCATGAAAAACGCCTGGTTGATGGAAATGCAAAAACCCAGGATCACCAGGGAAAACGCATCATCCGCCGGCTGGTGAAAATACCAGCCCTGGTCGGAGCCGTAGGACAATGCGACATGGAACACGATCACCAGTATCGTTACAAAGGTTCGCAAATTGTCAAGAAAATATAGTCTTCCTGTTTTTTCGCCCATGCAACATCTCCTTGTGCTGCATCAATATAAACATGGAAATGGAAAAAATTCAACGGATTTTTGAAATTCGACCGGCCGGATCACCGGCAGGTCGGGTCACCGGCAGACCGGGTCACCGGCAGGTCGGGTCACCGGTACGGCTCCATCCAGGAAAGCAGCGTGGCCGCCGTTTCCGGAAAAGTTTCCACCCGATTGTCGTGCATGAATTCCAGCAGGAAGGCATGGGATTTCCCCTCAAAGCACCGGATGTACCGGGCCCAGATCTCCCGGCCTTCCCTCAGGGGATACTTGTTCGGACCGTCCCAGTGGAACACATGGATGTTGGTGGTATAGGGAGCCAGGGCGCTGGCAGATTTAAGGTTGTAGGCAGCATCCCGCTGCTGTTTGGGCTGCCAGTACATGGCAAGATGGCTGTGGTCGATTTCCTTCACCAGCTTTAAGGCTGCCGTGTATTCGTCCGTGCAGGTGCCGCCGTGGGACTCAAAGGAAAGCACGATCCCCTCCACGGCTGCCATATCCGCCAGCATGCGGCTTTCACTCACCAGCCGGGCATACTCCTGCGGGGAAGTATCTCCAGAATCCCGGTTGCCAGCCCAAATCCGCACAACAGGAGCACCCAATATTTTGGCAGATGCCAGCACTTTGGAAAACTCCATTGCTGCGTCCTTTTCTGCGTCCGTCATACAGCCCACTTTATAATAGGAGCCGTAGGAAAGGGTTTTCAGCCCGGCATCGTCCATGAGCTGCCGAACACGGCCGGCCGTATCCAGGTCCCCGGCGGGCACATGGATGTCCCCGCCCCATTCGATGCCGTCCAGCCCTGCCTTTTTCACAGCTTCCACGATCACCTCCGGGGAAAGGCTGCGAAACGATACTGAAACCAAACCTGTTTGAAACATAAAATTCTCCTTGTCGTGCTGATCTATCGCGGATCCTGTTATCATGGCCGTGCAGACGGTCAGGCCATGGTGGCCAGCATCTCCAGGGTCACATTATAGCGAAGCGGACTGCCGCTTTGGAGCCGCCTGAACTCCTCCAGCATGAACTGGGCCATGCGGATCACTTCATCCCCGAAGCTGCCTGCCATGTGAGGGGTGAGAAACACGTTGGGCAGGGAATAAAAGGGATGCCCTTCCACAGGAGGTTCCGGATCGGTCACATCCAGCAGCGCCACGATCCCCGGCTGTTCGGTAAGGATGCGCACCAGGTCCTGCTCCACCACTTGGGCGCCCCGGCCGGTGTTGATAAAGGCCGCGTTGGGCTTCATCCGGGAAAACAGGTCATAATTCAGCATGCCCACCGTCTGTGGATTATTGGCCAAATGGTTGGTGATGGTCTGGCATTCGGTGAACAGCCTCTCCAGACTGCATTTCTCCACGCCCAGTTCTGTCGCGGTGCTGTCCGGCAGGAAGGGATCAAATACCAGGATCTCAATGTCGCAGGATTTAAGCAGATGGATGACCTGCCTGCCGATGGCCCCTGCTCCGATGATCCCTACCTTGCACAGATAATTTCCGGGATATTCATCCCGGATTGCCCCGGCCTTGTTGCGTTCTGCCCGGTTATGTACCTGAAAAGCCCTGAAAAATCCTTTGTTGGCCAGCAATATCTGGGCCGCGGCAAATTCTGCCACCGGGATGCCGTTTGCCATCCAGGCGCTTAGCACCTGGATCCCCCGTTCCAGGAACGGCCGGGCAAATCCCTGCACAGACCCTGCCGCATAAAAAA
Organism: Clostridiales bacterium; assembly: GCA_003535395.1. Taxonomy (GTDB): domain Bacteria; phylum Bacillota; class Clostridia; order UBA8921; family UBA8921; genus UBA8921. The sequence continues at coordinate 7,918 of DOHE01000247.1, forward strand.
CCGCTTTCAAGCCTGGAAAATATTTCTCAATTTCCTCCGCCGTCATAGCCGGCATTCCCCAGGTGCTGAAAATATAATCCGCTTCCCGGGCAGACTGGCTGTTTTGGGCCAGTGTCTCCGGAGTAAAAACGATCTGTTCGTCCAGACCGGCCTCATTGACAAGCTGCTGTATGATCCGGGGTGAGTAGACCCGCCGGATCTGGTTTTCTTTCCCTAAAAATATGCTGCGCATGGATGCTCCTCCTTCAAGGATGGATTTCTTCAGTTTACTCCGGTATTTTATACCACCCGGCCAAAGATGTCCATATTCCAAAACATGTTCCAAAACATGTTTCGTTATTGTATAATTCATTTCAAACCTTGTGAATCTGTAAAAAGGATCAATGCCATGGCAAACAAATTCCGGATCACCCTGTTCCGGCACAGCGTCCCCTACCGGTTCATCGACCTGGCCCTGTTGCTGCTGTGCATGTATGCCGGCGGTGTGCTGCTCGGCAATCCAGTCTACGGTGCGGCCATCCGGGTCGCTATGCACATCTGGACGGTTTCCATCCGGTTTGGGCTGGACAAGCCGCACATCGCCCTGCCCCGCCTGGCCATGCGGCTGGTGGGGGCTACTTTGGCACTGATCCTCATTCCCAATATCAGCCTGCTTTTCTTTTTCCCGGCAGTCACCGGGCAACGGCAGGCACTGTGGTTGGCCATCTATATTATCCTGGTTTCCATCCAAAGCCTGGCCACCGAGCTTCCAGCTCAGTCGGACAGGAAGCGAACCCCGGGTCAAAGGGTGGTGCTGCTGGGGGTGCACGGTACTTTTGTTTTTATTATCCTGGCTTTGTCTTATTTGATTTTTCCGCCCTCTGTCTTCCGCATCATTGCTCCGCTCTACGTCCTTCTTACTGCGGCGCTGGTGATCACTCAGCTTTGCCGAAGGGTACCGGATGTGTCTGTGGATCTGTCCCCGATGCTGAACATCCATTCCTACGCAGTTTATTCCAACATGGCTTTTTTTACGTATGCCGCCTTCTATTTCAGCCTCATGATGTACATCTGCTATATGGCCTACCAGCAGCTGGTGCCGGGGCTTAACACTTACTGGCTGATCCTTCTTTGGCTTGCGCTGGTATACTTCATCGCTTTTAGTTTTTACCGGCTGATCCTGCGCAGCAAACTGGTGGTCCGGCTGGGGCTGTTCATTACGGGGGGGCTGTTTTGGATATTTTCCACGCTGATGCTGTATCAATCGGAAAACACCTGGTCTCTTGGGGTCTGGAGCATCTCCTGGGGCGTGGGGCTGGCGGCT
>DOHE01000116.1 GCA_003535395.1 Clostridiales bacterium
ACATCGCCATGACCGATACCACCATTGGGTTTGACACCGCTCTGGGCATTGCTACCGATGCCATTGATCGCCTGCACAGCACTGCGCACAGCCATCACCGCATCATCCTGGTGGAGTTAATGGGTCACAATGCCGGCTGGCTGGCATTAGGGGCTGGAATCGCCGGTGGTGCGGATGTGATCCTGATCCCGGAGATCCCATATGACATCAATCGGGTGGCGCACACGGTCCTGGCCAGAAAAAATGACGGGAAAAATTTCAGCATCATCGTAGCAGCGGAGGCAGCACGGGAAAAGAACGGAGAATACCTGGCGCAGGGGACCGCCGAGGGGGATTATGACCAGGTTCGGCTGGGAGGGATCGGCAACAAGGTGGCCCGGGACCTGGAAGCCCTGACCCGGGTGGAATGCCGGGTCACGGTCCTGGGACATTTGCAGCGGGGAGGCCGTCCGGTAGCTTTTGACCGGGTCCTCACTACCCGGCTGGGGGTCGCTGCTGTGGAGATGGCAGAAAACAATCAATTCGGCATCATGGTCGCACTCCGGAATGACCACGTGATACCCGTTCCGTTGGATCAGGTGACAAACCAGATCCGGACAGTGGACCCGGAAGGGGAGCTGGTTCATATCGCAAGAGCTCTCGGGGTGACTTTCGGAGATTGACGGGGGGTTTTAAACATGGGGAATTTAAGTGACAGGCTAAAAAAAATCGAGCTTGATGACAAGCCGCTGTTTGAAAGCTATTTGACTCGGTTCCCGCCCACGGTTTCGGATCTGGTATTTTCCAATCTGTTTATGTGGAGGCATTATTATCGGGCAGAGAGGATCGAGATCGCAGGCACGCTCTGCATCCTGTGCCGGCCCCGGGGCATCCGGCCTTTTGCATTTCCTCCGGTGGGCCCCTGCGAATCAGAAAGGATGGAGGAAATACTGTCCACTATCCGGCAGATCCAGCATGAACGAGGCATCACACAAGGAGTGATGTTCCGCCGCGTCCCTGAAAAAGTGATGGAATGCTTCAAGCATATCGTGCCGGAGGAAGACCTTACGATCCAATATGACCGCAACGGAAGCGACTATGTGTACCTTAGGGAGGATCTGGTGCAGCTCAAGGGCAAGCGTTATGACGGCAAGCGGAATCACCTCAACCGGTTTAACGTCTTGTATGAATCGGAATTTGTTCCGTTTGACAGCGCTTCCATCCAAAACGGCATCCAGGACGAATGCATGGAGATCCTGGAACAGTGGGCCCGCGACCATCAGGAAGAAAGGGACGGGATCTTTTACTGTGAAAACCTGGCCAACAAGGAGATGGTGGAAAATATACCAAACCTGGGCATCAAGGGGGCGCTGGTTCGGGTTGGCGGCCGGGCGGAGGCGTTCACCACGGGGGAGATGCTGGGGAAGGACACGGCTGTGATTCATATCGAGAAAGCCAATCCCCGGGTACGGGGGTTGTATACATATATCAACCGCATGTTCGCAGAACAGGGATTCCCGGAAGCCACCTACATCAACCGGGAGGAAGATATGGGAGCAGAAGGGCTTCGCAAGGCCAAAACTTCGTATTGCCCTGTGCACATGGTGGACAAGTACGATGTGATCATCCGCTGAAGCGGGAAAGGCGGCATTACACATGGATAATCAACCATTGCCTGACAGATCCGATGACTTACCGGCTGTTGCGGACGCAACAGTCCCGGCAGCATCGCGCAAACTCAAACCACCCAAACCACCCAAACCGCCCAGGCGGGATGTCCGCAATCTTCCCTGGGAGGAGGGACCCTCTGACGTCGAGAGGCTGCTTTTGAATATATGGGAAAAAATGGATCCCAAATTGCGGATATTTGGGATCGCCGCAGCGGTTTTTCTGCTGGCAACCGGCCTTGTGCTTGGGATCACCCGTATTTTTGGGTGGTGAACCGTTAAATTTGAACCGGAATTTTTTGTTTTTCTTGAAATCCAATATGGAATAATATAGAATACTCTGTGTTAAAATTTTAAATATATTTGCGAATGGAGGACATCACTATGGCAGTAAAAGTTGGCATCAACGGGTTTGGCCGCATCGGCCGTCTTGTATTCAGGGCCGCGATCGAGAATCCTAAGGTTCAGATATGCGGGATCAATGACCCTTTCATCGATCTTGAATATATGTGCTATATGCTCCGCTACGATACGGTACACGGACAGTTTCCGGGCACCATCGATGTAAAGGACGGCAAAATGGTGGTAAACGGAAGTGAAATCGCTGTATACGGTTGCAAGGATCCGGCAGAGATCCCCTGGAAGGATTGCGGTGCGGAATACATCGTCGAATCCACCGGCGTATTTACCACTGCTGACAAAGCCGGAGCACACCTGGCAGGAGGCGGCAGGAAAGTGATCATTTCTGCACCGGCAAAGGATGACACCCCAATGTTTGTCATGGGCGTCAATCATAACAAATACACCAAGGATATGAACGTGGTTTCCAATGCGTCCTGCACCACCAACTGCCTGGCNNTGCACCACCAACTGTCTGGCCCCGCTGGCCAAGGTCATCCATGACAATTTTGGTATTGTGGAAGGCCTGATGACCACTGTGCATGCCACCACGAACACCCAGAAGACCGTGGATGCTCCTTCCAACAAGGACTGGCGCGGCG
>DOHE01000003.1 GCA_003535395.1 Clostridiales bacterium
GCGCCGCCGAACGGCTCGATTTCCGTGGGATGATTATGGGTCTCGTTTTTAAACATCACCAGCCATTTTTGCTTATGCACTTCCCCGGTATCCGGATCCTCCACTTCCGCATCCACCTCGATGCTGCAGGCGTTGTTTTCGTCAGATATATCCAGCCCGTCCAGAACACCTGCCTTTTTGAGCTGTTTGGCACCGATGGTGGCAATATCCATCAGGCAGGCAGGGGGGATTTCCACTTTGGATCCGTGCACTTCATTCCGGGCTTTCATGTATTCCTGCCAGGCTTTCCGGGCGGGATTGTTCATGGCTCCGTCTTCAAATCCCACTTCTTCCAATTCAGTCAAAAAAGTGGTATGCCTGCAGTGATCCGACCAGTACGTATCGATCACCCGGATCTCGGTAAGAGTGGGATCGCGCTTCTCTTCCGCCGCAAAATAACTTCTTACAAACTCCAGGTCCTTCGCGGACATGGCCAGTCCCATGTCCCTCGCAAAATCAAGGATCCCCTTTTCATCCAGTTGAATGAACCCGACTGCCGTATCCACCATGGGTGGAGATTCGGCCTCCAGAAACAGAGTGTCCGGTTTTCCCCATGCGGCTTCACGGGATTCCACCGGGTTGATCAGATAACTCTTGACAGCAGCAAACTCCTGCTCCGTCAAATCCCCGGAAAGCAGGTAACACCGGGCGGAGCGTACCTGGGGACGTTCACCGCAGGTCAGGATCTGGAGGCACTGGGCAGCGGAATCCGCTCTTTGATCATACTGTCCCGGAAGGTATTCTACGGTAAAAACCCGGCTGTTTTCTGGTATTGCAAAATCTTCCAGCCATACGTGATCCACCGGCGGTTCGGAGAAAATGCTGTGCAGCGCACCCTCCATTTCTTCTGCGGAAATACCCTGGACATCATACCGGTTGACCACTCTGACACCGGTAAGCCCGGAAATCCGGAGGTTTTCTTTCAAGTCATTGAAAACAGCCATGGCTTCAACATTAAAACCCGGTTTTTTTTCTGCATATATCCTTCGTACCATCGGATGCTCCTTATAATTCTCCTTGGATAATCAAAATTATAATCCATGGACGGAAAAATTACTACCCGGGATTTTACTGAAATCATGATCCGGGATTGCGACCCGGTCTCCGTTGGGGTAAAATGTAAAAACCATGATCCGCGGAGGTGTTATCCATGACCCGGAAAAATTCCGACAACAGGCAGGCGGAGCTTAAAGTCCGGCAATTGCATACCCGGAAAGAATTAAAACAGTTTATCGATTTCCAGTGGGAAGTATATAAAAACGATCCTTACTGGGTCCCTCCGCTGAAATTTGACCTGCTCAAATCCTTCAGCCCAAAAAACAACCCGCTGCTCTCGAAAGGGCCCCATGCCTTTTTCATGGCCTTCAGAGGCAGACACCCTGCGGGCAGGATCCTTGCGATATACAACCGTGAAGTAAACGAGAGCAGGAACAACCATGAAGGCTGGTTCTCCCTTTTTGAAGCTTTGGACGAAGACCGGGAAGCTGCTGAAGCACTGTTTGCAAAAGTGGAAGACTGGCTTAAAGAGCAGGGGGCAACGAGCATGTTTGGTCCGGTCTCCCCTACAAACGGTGATGACAACAAGGGCGTTATGATCGAAGGTTTTGATATGCAGCCCACTTTGATGAATTCATACAACCACCGATGGGTGCCGGAATTTTTTGATTCCCACGGATTTGTAAAAGCCCGGGACCTGTTTGGTTATTATGGGGACCGAACTCTTTATAACCCGGATAAGTACGACAAAGTCATCGAATATGCCATGCGAAAATACAAGTATCGCCTGGTTCGATTTGAATTTGGCGATGTCCGGTCCCTGGTCAAGGACATGCACGAGATACTGGTAAAATCCTCTCCTGAATGGGAAAACTATGCCGTTCCTTCTGAAGAGGACATCATGAAAGAAGTGAAATCCCTGCGCAGTCTTGCGGATCTGGACCTTTTGTATATGGCCCGGTCGACGGAGGACAACCGCCCCATTGGATTTCTTGTTGCGCTTCCGGACTATAACGAAGTGTTAAAAAGGCTCAATGGCAGACTTTTTCCTGTTGGTTTCATCAAAATGCTGTACTATCGAAAACGCATTAAGGGGATCCGTTTCTTCATCCAGTTTGTCATCCCGGAATACCAGAATACCGGTGTCAACGTAGCCATCATGTACAGGTGTGCAACCGCCGGACTGAAAAAAGGTTATGATCATGCCGATGGTTCAACGATCGGAGAAGAAAACACCAAAGCCATCCACAGCGTGGAAGGGATTGGTATGCGGAAATACAAAACCTTCCGTTATTACCGGAAGGTGTTTGCCGGGCCCTGATCAGGTCTGTGTGATACGGCTGATCCCTTGTTGCGGATTTTATTCCCCAGTCCTGCCGGGAAGCTTCATCCCTGTGGTCCGGGAGATCTCCATCAGCGTATCCAATGCTTTTATGATCTGTTCTGGCTTGTGCTCACTGATCACACAAAAACGAAGCCGGGCCTGATTTTTTGGAACAGCCGGGTAAACTGCAGGAGGGACGAAAACACCCGCTTTTCGCAGCAGGCTGCTCAAGGCATACCCATGATCGTCTTTGCCAA
>DOHE01000300.1 GCA_003535395.1 Clostridiales bacterium
GCTTGCCTTGCAGCAATTCGTATGGCAGATGATATGGGTGACGGACAATACCGGCAGGAGCTGCAGGATATATATGATCTCGGCATTCGTTCCTTTGAAAAAAAATTATGGAATGGGGAATATTATAACCTTTGGTCTGACGGATCTGTAAAAGATGAATGCTGTATGACAGACCAGATCAGTGGGGAATGGTTTGCCCGATTAGTCGGATCCGGCGGTTTCCTTTCGGATGAACGGACAGCGGTCGTATTGAAAAATATTTTTAAATACAATTATTCGAAAGAATATGGATTGATGAACGGCTCTTATCCGAAGGGAAGAAAGCCAAGACATTCTACTTACCTGAATGCCCAGGCGATGGCCACATGGACTGGAATTGAATATGCTTTTGCCTCGGCGATGATCGGAAGTGGTTTCGTTTCTGAGGCAACGGAGATCATTCGTAATGTAGAAGACCGCTACAGGCGCGCAGGACGGATCTGGAACCATATCGAATGCGGGCAGCACTATTACAGGGCAATGTCCAGCTGGTGCACACTGCTTGCGATTACTGGTTTTCAGGTCGATGTTCCCCGGAAGACCGTACGATTCGCTCCAGCGATGGACGGGGAGGTATGGCGTGCTCCCTGGTATGCCTGCAGTGGATGGGGCATCATGCTTCGGACACAGGATGCCATTGAGATCACATGCATTGACGGCACCCTGGAGTTCGAGAAAATCGTCCTGGCGATACCTGGAACCTGCGATCCTAAATTTTTATTTGATGACATCCAGCTTAAGGGGGTAACGACCATCATTAAAAAAGACGAATGGGTCATCTCGCTGGAGGAATGCCTGTGCATCAGGGAAGGCCAGCGTGTCGTTTGCAGGATCGGCTGACATGGGTGTAGAACGGGCTCAAAGCGGATATTATTTTAAGCGCCTGTTTTGCCTGCGATGGACATCATACTCAAACAGCTGGGCTGTGGCCGCGGCATGCTGATTCCCGGCCCGATGCTGTATCCTGTACTGGCTGGGAGTGGTTCTGAATTTGCGCTTGAACAGGCGGATGAAATAGTTGGCGTTCTTAAAACCGCATTTCCGGCAAATGAAAGCGACAGGTGAATTGGTTTCAAGGAGGAGCGACTCGGCGACCTTCAGACGATAAGTATTCAGGTATTGAATCGGTGTAGTGCCGATATCCCGCTTGAAAAGCTTGATGATATAATTGGCCGATACCCCGGCATATTCTGACAGCAGGGTAAGATCAAGGGATTCCTGGTACCTGGCCTGGAAAATGTCGATGCAGTGCTGCAGGACATCTATTTTCTTACTCTTCAGGCTTCTTTCTTCCAGGTAGTTTTGGAGGTGCATCAAAAAAGAAAATGCATGCAGTGAATTCATAAAAATATCTGGCTGGTATTTTGCCAGAGCTTTTGAATAAAGCTTATTCAGGTACTTGATCACCGGAGATTCCTGAGGGAGGGAGATCACCCTTCCAAAAGCATCCACGATCCTGTTCCAATAGTGGAGCGAAGCCATACTCAATGAAATATACATGAATTCCCAGCAGGGCGAAGAGGGAGGCAGCCAGTACCGGCAGGGGCCAGGGGCCTCAACAAGGAAAGCGTCTCCTGGTTTGATTTTATGTACCTCACCGTTGACATCAAGCATTCCTTCACCGGAGATTGTGTATTGGAAGACACAATAGTTGAGATTTTTTTTCCTGCAATTATAATCATACAGATCATCAGGATCATAAACCCGCTTTTCCCAGCCGATGGAATTAATGATTGGATATTCCGGATATGATTTGGAATTTTCATAGCGATAAATAAATGATTTTAATTTTTTAACCATTATTTTATCTCTCCCGGCTGCAGTATACAAAAATTATAGCATCAGGATCGGGATTTGGCAACTCAGGCAAGCCGGCATGCCCGGCACACGGAGGGACCGGTTTGCGACGGAGGCAGATGGAATGATACAAAATGTGCATACAGAAAGAAATCAAAGCTGCCGCAGCCCAAATCAATGGTGGATACCATGCAGGGAGAAAGATATAAGCGCCATTGCATCAGCATTCTGCAAAAGCAGCACGCGTTACATAATGCCGTAATTGTAACATAATGTTCTATCTTTGGCGGAAACTTCTTCTTGTTTCCCAGTAAGCACGAAATTATTATATAATTATTCATAATAGAAATTACTTTTTTGGAATATGGAAGGGATTTGAACGTGAATAATTGCGATAATATCCATTCAGGCTCATTTCGGAAACCGAATATCCTGGTCTTCATGGCCGACCACTATCGCGGGGACATGGCGCCGCCCTATGACCGTGCCTATACTCCCAACTTAGACCGGATCGCTGCATCCGGAACCACATTTTCCAGGGTCTATTGTACCGCCCCGCACTGCTGTCCGGCCCGGGCTTCTTTCTTCACCGGACTGTTCCCTTCGCGGCACGGAGTATGGAACAATGTGGGAGTAGCCAACGCACTTTCCCATGGCCTCAATGACGGGGTCCGGATGTGGAGCGATGATTTGCTGGAAGCCGGATACAGGCTGATATATTCCGGAAAATGGCATGTCAGCATGGAGGAATCCCCGGAAGACCGGGGCTGGGAGATGACATCCAAAAATCCTGCACCCTCCAGAAAACCTTTCCATGTTCCCTTTACTGAAGACTGGAAGGTCTATTCCCGGGATCCAGGGACCCTGGATACGGAGGAGCCGGCAGTCCTCCGCCGGCCGGGGCAGATTTTGCGGCCGGGGTATCCGAAATATACATTATACGGGACTTTGGATCATACCGGCAAAGGCTGCCTGGAATCGACTTCCAGACATGCCATGATCGTGAGACACGACGAGCAGGTGATCGCGCAGGCGTTATCGGCGATCCGATCCCGAGGGGAGGATTCCCGGCCCTGGTGCCATTTCGTTGGCACCCTGGGCCCGCATGACCCTTATTGGGTGCCTTCGGAATTCCTTGACCTGTATGATCCGAAAAAAATCAAGCTTCCGGACAGTTTCTCCGATACGATGGCAGACAAGCCCAACCTTTACAGGCGTACCCGATCCCGTTTCGATCAGTTGAGGCCTGAGGAACATCGGGAGGCACTGCAGCATTATCTGGCCTTCTGCAGTTACGAAGACCATTTGTTCGGAAAAATCCTGGATGCCCTGAAGGAACAGGGAGAACTGGATGACACGCTGGTCATTTTCACTTCGGACCATGGAGATTACGCCGGGGACCACGGATTATGGGCCAAGGGCCTGCCGTGTTTCCAGGGGGCCTACCATATACCGCTGGTGATGCGGTGGCCTGAAGGGATCCCTGCTGCAGGGAAAATTGTGGACCGGATGGTTTCACAAGTGGACTTTGCGCCAACATTGCTGGATCTGCTGGGATTACCCGGCCGGACGGAGTATACCGGCAGAAGTCTGCTCCCCTGGATGAAGTCTGCTTCGGCCGCCGGTGCGACGGTGGATACAGCATGGGATGCACCAGAGGAGATTTACACCCAAACCAACGGGAATGAACTGTACGGCATCCAGCGGTCGGTAATGACCCGGGAATGGAAATATGTATACAATGGCTTCGATTTCGACGAACTGTATGATTTGCGAAAGGATCCGGGAGAAAGGGTCAATCTGGCAGGGGATCCGAAATACGGGGAAACTGTAAAAGACCTGATGTCCCGGATCTGGAGATTTGCATATGAAAATGGGGATACATGCGTCAACCACTATGTCATGGTTTCCCTGGCACCTTACGGACCCGGGATCATTTTTCAGGATGGGGAGCGGAATGGAACGTGAAGGATTCAAAATGGTTTGCAGCTGCAATCATAATGGTGATCCTGTGTATGCTATCCGCGGCTGCTGGCCTGACAGTATCACTGCTCCGATCCAGAAGCGCCGGACGGCAGGAGGGTTCCGCTATGAAATTTGTGGATCATATTGACCAGGAAGAGATCCTTCCTGTGAACAATTATCGGAGCAGCTACCAGCCCGCTGCTTCCGAATGCAGTAATATCCGTGTGGTCCTGAACGGCATTGCCCTGAATTTGAACGTTTTTCCTGTCATAAAAGCGGACACAGTCTACCTTCCGGCGTTTGAAATTCTAAAAGCGATCGGTCTTGAGGCGAAACTCCGGGGGGCACATGCCATCACGATCGGCGGGCAGGAATACGAGCTGCCGGATTCGGTGCTTATGAAAAATAAAACAATGTTCCTGCCGCTGGATTTTTTCGCCCAAGTCTGCAAATGCAGGGTACAGTGGCTCGAAAAGTCCAGAACAGCTGTCATTACAACGGAAGATATTGCGGCACGGCCACAGGAAAGGATACCGGAGTCTTATCCAAGGATCCAGGCCTTTCTGTTGAATCAGACAGGTCTGACAGATGAGCAGAAGGCGCTTCTTGGATATGTGGATATCAACCATGTATCCACATGGGAGGGGCCCTGGCCGTTCCGCCCGGGGATCCCAACAATTTTGCACAGCGTGTATTTTGCAGTTTCCAAGGAAGCGGTTTCCTACTTTACTGATGTCCAGAAGGAACTGTGGCCCGGGCATTGGAATCTGCTGGCCGGATCCAGGATCGGCAATGACCTTTCGGATAATGAAACCCAATCCGTGATCCAGGTCAGTGATACCTCCCTTTTTTCATATGAACCCTCCGGCAGTGGTGTTGTGGATGATGTGCTGATCTATGCACTGGATGATGAAGGCAAACCGGTGTGGGAGCATTCTGAACATGCCACCGTCACCGGGATCGATCCCAAAGGCGGCACCATCACAGTCAAACGGAACACCTTTCCCCTGGGCCAGTACGCGAACCAGTCCCGGGATTTCGCTGCCGGAAAAGCAGTCGTGGCACCCCATGCAAGAACCTTGTTGAGCCAGGCAGGAATCAATAAATATTGGGCAGTCAACCTGTCTCTTTATTCTCCTGCAGATCCTCAGGGCAGGAAGGGCTATGAAGCCCTTTCGGATATCCTGCTTTCCTATTTCCGCAGGAATCCGCGATTTACAGGGATCGAATGGGATACAGGGGGATGGATCGGGGATGCAGCAGGGACCAATGGAAAAAACAGGGCTTCCGATATCGACAATGATTTGGTGCCGGACTACAGGCAGGTCCAGGAGGATGACAAGTTCATCCCAGCCTGGGGGCTGGGCGCGATGCTTCTCAGCAAGCGTCTTGCCGAAGGACTGGGTGACAGGTTCATTATCCAGGGGGACTGGGGAGCCAGTATCTATAATGCCTGGCGGGGTCTGGTCTTCGGCAGCGGGATCGAGATCGAGGGGAATGTGACCCGGATCTCCAGCGGCGAGGATGATGTGGACCAGGTCCAATCCGGCCTTGAACTGAAAAGCTACTTTTACAGGATGAAGTTTGCCAGTGAAAATTCGATCAATCCATTGAAAACAAGTTATCACTATGTCAAGGCACCGACTGAGACCT
>DOHE01000215.1 GCA_003535395.1 Clostridiales bacterium
GGAAGGCTGCTTTTTTGTACATCCCCCAGCGACTGAAACTGTAAAGACAGCCAGGACCAGGGCGATGAACAGGGTGCGTTTCAATCCGGATCTCATAAAAAACACTCCTTTTATAATAGTATTTTCTTTCTCCTCCGTTTAAATGATCGTACCAAAAAATCGTCCGGAAATCTTCCTCATATTTTGTTTGCTATTCTTAAAATTTACGATTTTGCAGACAGCCCAGCTAAATCCAGGTCTTTTTTTCTTAAATTTGGTTTATCATCTATGATTTTCTTTTTTCTACTTCCATTAAATAATGGTTGGGTGAATTGTTCCGAATCTTCTTATATGTGCGGTAAAAATTACTGATACTGCCAAATCCCACCTGATACGCTGCACTCGTGATCGATTTATTGCCTGTGATGATCAGGCGTTCAAATTGCCGGATCCGCATGCGGGCCAGATAATCCTTAAATGTAAATCCTGTTATCTTTTGGAAAATATAAGAAAAATAACTATAAGTCATATTGGTCAGATTGGCTGCTTTACTCAAACTGATATCATTCATGTATTCCTTCTCAATATACATGATGACCGGCTCAATTTTTTTATAATTTACAATATGGCTCTTGAATTCCTCAGCATCACTGAACAGGTCGCGGATCATATACGCAAGGATGCTGGTGATATTGGCTTTTAAAAATACCTCATATCCTGTCTTCTTATCTTCGTATTCCCTGATCGTATGCTGCAAAATGCCAAAAATATGTCCTCCTGATTCTCCTGTGTGCATAATCAATTTTTTATGCAGACGTACAAAATTATAAATGGATGCCAGATATTTGGAATCGATTTCATCCAGTGCTCCGTTAAACAAAAACCCGGGCATGAATTGAAGAACAACCATCTTTGTTGCAGCTTCCGGTCTGTACTGGGATGAATGGATGGTGCCATCGGCAATGAGTAAAAGATCTCCTTTGGTAAGATGATGTTTTTCGTAGTCTATAGTGACATAGAATGTATCTTGGTTTATAAACAAAATTTCAAAATAAGAATGATAATGATCATAGCTTCCCAGTTTTTGTATATTGTTGTCCGCATAATAGGTATAAACAGGAAAGGTGACCCCTATTTCCGGTCTCCGTTCCTCAATCAACGGGTGAAGTGGATCCATTATTGGTGCAAATCCGGTTTGAAGCTGTTCCAGCAAGGCAGACACCTCCTCTTTGATGTTTAATGCCCTGTTCTGTGATTATAGCAGACTTGCCGGTCTGTACTCAACTTCCGTGTCATTCGATATCGACCCACACGGGGCTGCTCCATGCCATATGCCGGTCTGTCTGCGTCACCCGGATGTAATACTGGCAGGATCGGGTGAGCATCTCTTCCATCCGGACTTCAAGCATACTGGAAAAGCCATCCTGAAACACCTTCACCACCTGGTTGTCCTTAAGGATCTCGATGCAGGCGATCTCACCGGTCCCCCCGCAGAAGACCTCCAATTCCACTTTTTCTCCTGCTTTTATATGGATCTCCGACCCCATCCTGGATCCGTTGACTTTGAAATCCAGAATGATCCGTTCTCCTGTCGTCGCATAACAGCATCGCCGGTACAGTGCATCATACACGGCTTCCCGGGTGAGTTCGGGTGCATACACAGCAGCCAGCCCGCCGCTGAAAACCAGGTTGACGAACCGGGAAGGCTTTGCGGAAAGGCCAGGCTTCCCGTTATGATTATCCGAGGCGGCAATAAACCCAACTCTGTGTCCCTGAGCCAGCACCTCCTGAGCACTGTAGCCAATCTCCGGCTTCCCGTCATTATAGGGGGAGCCCCTTTTTTCCGAAGAAAGATGCATGGAATACATCTCAATGACCCGAAATCTATCGATATACGGGAAGTCCGGTTTCAGGCGGTTTCCGTAGAGTGTATGGTGCGGGATCACCAGTGCTTCCTTTCCTTCCAGATATTCCATAAAGTCTTTGATAGTGATGCCCCTGAACATTTCCGGCATCCCGCCCCGAAAATATACATTCCGGTGCCCCGGAAAGTCTGACAGATAGGTTTGCTCAAATCCCTGAAGGGTGATAAACCGGCCGGGCTGGTTGAATTTTTCTCCTGCATCCCGGATGCTGCCAAATTCTTCATCGGTCATTACCCGTTTGAAGGGGCCTTCAGTACGGTTGATCGCCGGCGTGTCATGATGGTCGGAAATCGCGCCAAAGTCCATGCAGGCGTGATCCCGAAGGTGCCTGTAGTACTGATCCGGCGTGCCCAGACCATCGGAAAGGCCCGTCTTGGCATGGATATCTCCAAAAAAGATGCCATCCTCTCTTACGGATCCTACCTGCACAATTTGGGTCCTTCCCTGAAGGCTGTCTTTGGTATCCGATATTATAAACCTGTATCGTCCGGGTTCGTTCGGAGCCTGCACCGGAATGGTCCCGCTCCCCCCGTCCTTCGGCTCAAGGGCCGTCGACCCGATGCATTCGAATGGATCCCGTACTTCCGCGACCTGAAAATTTCCCACGGGAGACGGAAACGCCGGATTATTGTATGCATCCAGAATCGAAAAACGGATGTCCAGCGTCTGTCCGGCAACTGCAAAAGCCGGAGCCGCTGCGTGGATTTTTGAAGCAGGGGCAGCCTGGATGACGGGCTTTTGCGTTTGGTCCTGCCGGACCAGGAAATACGCTTCATCCCGCTTTAGAATCACCTGCAGATTATTTCGGAAATTGTCCCAGGTATTCTGGTCAAACCGCTGGATCAGGACATCCCGGTATTCAAATCCGATTTCCATTCCTCGTGAAACTTCTCCGGAT
>DOHE01000062.1 GCA_003535395.1 Clostridiales bacterium
CCCACTCCTCCCACTTGAGCTGGACGACTTTGAATATGTTATTCAGACCAGGTAAGACTACAACAATAATCTGTAACAGTGCCGATACAGAAGCTGCGAAAATCAATGGTTTATTGGTGAACACAGGCATTTTCCATATAGGTTTGTATTCTGAGCGCAGCGTGAATGCATGCGCCAGCTGTACCAAGCCCAGAGTAGTGAAGGCAGCCGTCATCGCAATTTCCTGGGAATGGATGCTGCGGGCTACAATAAATGTAATGAGGACCAAAAATCCTTTCATAATTCCATGGACAATAATGTTTGCGCCCAATCCCCCGGCAAAGAAGTTTGTATCCGACTTCCTTGGCTTCTGGCGCATGATATTATCTTCCGGCTTTTCCATTCCCAGAGCCAGCGCAGGCAGCGTATCGATGATCAGGTTTACCCAAAGCAAGTGGATGGGGTACAAAATCTCCCAGTTGAGAAGGGTTGCGATGAAGAGGGCAAATACTTCTCCAAGATGCGTTGATAAAAGGAAGTGCACTGCTTTGCGGATGTTGCTGAAGATCCTGCGGCCTTCCTCCACCGCCGAAACGATGGTAGCGAAATTATCATCTGCCAGCACCATATCCGCAACACCCTTCGCCACATCCGTTCCGGTAATGCCCATACCGATACCAATGTCTGCTGCTTTCAGCGCAGGCGCATCATTTACCCCGTCCCCGGTCATCGCTGTGACCCTGCCCAGTTTTCGCCAGGCCTGAACGATACGGACCTTGTGTTCCGGTGACACCCGGGCATAGACAGAGAACTGCTGTACCCGCTTCAGCAGTTCTTCATCGCTCATCCGCTCAAGCATCCTGCCCTCCACTGTTTCGGAGCCGGTCAAGCCTTCTGCGGGGCTGTCATTATCTGATAATATGCCCAACTGCCGTGCTATGGCTGCTGCAGTTTCCAGATGATCTCCTGTGATCATGACCGGTTTGATCCCGGCATCCCGGCATATCTGAACAGCCGCTTTGGCTTCCGGCCGGGGTGGGTCGATCATGCCCACGAAACCCGTGAAGATCAGGTCATTTTCCAGATGATCCATATCAGCAGGCAAATCAGAGAATCTCTGAAAACCAAAGGCAAGTACTCGAAGCGCCTGCCCGGACATTTCCCGGCTGACTTTCTGGATCGCCTCCCGGTCTGCGATCATCATTTCCCGCACGCCTTCTCCGTCAAGGATCCGGTTGCTGCGGTCCAACAGGATGTCCAGCGCTCCTTTGGTATAGGAAACCGTTCCCCCCGGAGTCTGGTGCACTGTGGTCATCAGTTTGCGGCTGGAATCAAAAGCGATTTCCGCTGTGCGGGGAAACTGTTTGTCCAGGAGCGATTTATTCATGCCATTCTCCTGGGCAAATCGAACCAGGGCTGTTTCCGTAGGATCCCCTGTCAGTTCAACACTGCCGGGCAGCTGTGATACCCGGGTATCATTGCACAGGATCATGGCGTGGATGAGATGTGAAGGAATAGCGTCGGGCCTGTCAGCAGAAAAGCTCGCATGGCTATGGTAAAGCATGGTCACCGTCATTTCGTTTTTGGTCAGCGTTCCCGTCTTGTCGCTGCAAATGACCTCTGTGCTCCCCAGGGTCTCTACCGCCGGAAGCTTCCGGATGATAGCCTTTTTTCTTGCCATCTTCTGTACACCCAGTGCCAGCACGATGGTCACGATCGCGGGCAGTCCCTCCGGGATGGCAGCAACAGCAAGGCTCACCGATGTCAGAAACATATCGAAGAAACTTCTGCCCCAAAGAAGCCCGGTTACAAAAATGACGGCACTGACCACTATGATAATAATGGATATGTATTTGCTCATCTCAGCCAGTTTTTTCTGCAACGGTGTTTCCTCGAACTGGTCCTGGGTATTGATGAAACCTGCGATCTTCCCTGTTTCTGTTTGCATACCCGTTGCTGTGACCACTCCTGCTGCCCGGCCGTATGTCACACTGCTGCCCAGGTATGCCATGTTCCGCCGATCTCCGATCACCACATCTGTCTGTTCTGCCGGAAGCACCTCCGCTGTTTTTTCCACAGGAACCGACTCGCCCGTGAGCGCTGCTTCTTCGATTTTCAGATTCGCGGCCTCGATGATCCGCATATCTGCCGGTACATGATCACCCGCTTCCAGGATCACGATATCCCCTATCGTCAGGTCTTCTGCTCTGATCATGCGTGCCTTGCCTTCCCTGCGCACCTCTGCTTCCGGTGATGCCAGGTTTTTCAGCGCCTCCAGTGCTTTCTCCGCCCGGCTTTCCTGGATCACACCCAGCACTGTGTTCATAATGATCACAAACGCTATGATTGCTGTGCTCTTCACATCTCCCACGATCAGCGAAATGATGGCTGCTATAGACAAAATCAGCACCATGACATTCAACAGCTGATCAAAAATACGCAAGACCAGACTTCTTCTGTGCACCTGCGCCATCCGGTTCGATCCATACTGCTTCAATCGCCTGGATGCCTCTTCCTCCGTCAAACCGGAGGCTTCCGTGTTCAGTTTTTGAAGTACTTCATTCTGTGCCATCACATGGAATGGCTGCAATATATTTTTCGCTATTGAATCCATCATATCCAACATATTTAGCTCCAGTTATCCATGCTTTTCTGCATGGCCTAATAAATACAGGAATGCAAAAGCGGGGATCCGGATCAGTTTATGATCCTTCAGTGTTTTCTGGATTCCATAGTCGTCAGCTCTTTTTGTGATCACGATCGACGAAACCGCATTTTCACTCAGCTCATAAATCGCATCCTTATCTGTGATCGGAGCCTGTTCCCGGTATTTTACTTCGATCAGGATGTTTTTGATATTGGGGTAATCGACTACGATATCGACTTCCTTGTTCTTTGTCCCGCCCCGATAATATCCCACACGTGCAGCCTGCTGATAATAAAAAGCTGCTACGTGCTTATAAACAGAGGTTTCAACCATCTTCCCCATTTCCTCAGGTTTTGTCAGAACATCATCGTCCATCAGCACGGCATTTCTGATCGCGGCATCTGCAATATAGATTTTTGGGCTGGCCTTCAGGACTTTCTTTCCTGCCAGTTCCACCGGATAGCTTAAGTAAATCAGATTCGCACTTTCAAGATACTGGATGTAGTTCTCAACGGTCGGGCGGGAAACTCCGTTTAATTCTTTGGCGATTGCATCGATGGATACAATTTGCGAAGAGACATAGCACAGGTACAAAAAGATTCTTTCCAGCTCTGTCGCATTCCTGATATTATATAAAGATGGCAGATCCTTTTTTAAAACTTTGTCGATGACATCTTCGCGCATGATCTGCTGGGCCAGCAAATCATTATCAGATAATGCAAGCTCAGGAAAGCCTCCGATTTGAAGATAACGGTTAAAGTGATTCTGAACCGCTGACAGTTTTACCATGACCTGTGTCCGCTGCTTCTGATCCAATGATGCAAATGCCGTCGGTCTGAGCGTATCCTCCAGCTCGATATCATCGATGCCGATCAGTGAACAGTATTCATAAAAAGATAAAGTCGGAACCTGGAGTATGCTCCATCTCCCAGCCCCGCTTTCTATCCCTCCTTTTATCAGAACAGGACTTGCAGATCCGGTGGCGATGACCCGGGTTTCCGGCTGCAAATCATAAATTGTTTTCAACCACTTGTCCCAATCCACAGCATATTGGATCTCATCAAAAAAGTAGTACACGTCCTGATCTGCGTATATATTTTCATGGTAACACTCCAGGATATCATTCAGCCCGCTCAACTTAAGCATCGGGTGATCCAGCGATATGAACACGATTTTCCTGGGAGGAACCCCCCGTTTCAACAGAGTTTCAATCAGCTGATACTGAATCGTTGTTTTCCCAACCCGGCGTGCGCCTGTCAATACGACTGTTCTGCGCAGGTTCGGTTGATCGAGCCTTTTGATTGCTTCATAATAAGCAAATCTCCTGAAATTTTTCAAGAAGCCCGAATGAACGGATCCTGTTTTCCACCACGGGTTAAATGCAGTCAACACTTTGAGGATTCCCTCTTTGGTTATGATGGCCATCGTCTTCCCCTCTTTCAAAGAGAGAGTACCATATATTTTCATTATAGTCAATATTTATTATAAGTATACTTATAACTTTTTATTATTATAATGCAACAGGAATTGACATTGGACGAGACATATCACCTGAAGGATTTTAAGAAGTTCAACCCCGGAATCTGTCCCCCATGCCTGCTCACATTCCCTGCGCTGTACGTTCAATGATCATTTCCTGCCACTCCTCACGCAAAGTCACAAAACGGGCAGACCAGCCGGAGACACGGACTGAAAGGTTCTGATATTTTTCCGGATTGTCCCTGGCTTCAATCAGTATACTTTGATCAAGGACATCCATCTGCATAAAGATACCTCCCAGTGCACAGAAACCCCGATTAAGGGATATGAGCGTCTCAATGCCTTTTTCTCCCCGTACGGCATCCGGAAGCAGTTTAATGTCCAATGCCGTCCCGCAGGTAAGTTTCTGTAAATCGGCAGCGCAATGAGACCGTATGATCGCTGTTGCGCCTTTTTTGTCGGTCCCTGGTGCAGGGCTCAGATTGGCGGATAAAATTGCACCCATGAAATGCCCGTCTGCCGTCGCTCCCCGGTCCTGGCGCCAGGAGATCTGCCGGCCGAAGGTACTGATACCCGGGGGCATCAGTACACCCTCTACCTCCGGTTTTTCAAGAACAATTCCAATGAAATCCTCTACCAGGCGTTTGACCATGGCATTGCTCTCCGGAGTGTCATTCCCAAAATATTCTATGGATCCGGCCGCATAACGTCGGAGAGGTTCCATTCCTTCCCAATTCTTTCGAAGACAGGCGGCCAGTTCGTTCAATGTGATTTTTTTCTCTTCAAAAACCAGTTTTCG
>DOHE01000132.1 GCA_003535395.1 Clostridiales bacterium
GTGGATGTCCGGGAAGGCCTGATCGTGGCGGAATTGCCGGATTTTGAGGAGCCGTGAAACCATGATGCGATTTGACATATTGACGCTGTTTCCGGGGATGTTTGAAAGCCTCCTGCAGGAAAGCATGATCGGCCGCGCCATCCGGAACGGGCTGATCGAGGTGGCCTGCACCGATAGACGCGAATACACCCGGGATAAATACCGGAAAACCGACGATTATCCGTATGGCGGAGGAAATGGCATGGTCATGATGGCCCAGCCGATTTACGACGCCTGGGCGGCTGTCAAAGCCAGGGCGGGGGAGGGAGCAGGGGAGGGGGCCGCACGCCCCCTGACCGTGTACATGAGCCCACAGGGAACACCGCTCAGCCAGCAAAAGGTGGAGAGCCTGGCGGCAGAGCATCCTCACCTGATTCTGCTGTGCGGGCATTATGAGGGAGTGGACGAAAGGGTCCTGGAAGAAATCGTTGACGAGGAGATTTCCATCGGTGATTATGTCCTGACAGGCGGGGAATTGCCTGCCATGGTGTTGGTGGACGCGGTCAGCCGGCTGGTGCCGGGCGTGCTGGCCAACGGGGGTTCCGTGGCGGATGAGTCCCATTCCACCGGGCTGCTGGAATACCCGCAGTTTACTCGCCCGGAAGAATTCATGGGTCGCCGGGTACCGGAGATCCTGCTGTCGGGGCATCATGCCCGAATCGCGCAGTGGCGGCGGGAAGCCGCGTTGGAAAGAACACAGCAGCGTCGCCCGGATATGTATGCGCGGTATATGGACCGGGAACGACGGAGGTGACTGTTTACAATCCGCTGCCTGTGTGTTAGAATGCCTTTCGTGCGCGTGAGCGTGAATACGGACGGTCCGCTGCGGATGCCGAATGACCGCATGAACGTCCGGGGGAAGGGAGGTAGTTGAGTATGGATATTATCCGTGTCATCGAACAGGAGCAGATGAAAAAGAATCTGCAGGATTTTCAGATCGGTGATTTTATCCGGGTTCATGTCAAGGTCAAGGAAGGTTCCCGGGAACGGATCCAGGTGTTTGAAGGAACTGTCATCGCGCGTCGCGGAGGCGGAATACGGGAAACCTTTACTGTCCGCCGCATATCATACGGGGTTGGCGTGGAAAGGGTTTTCCCGTTGCATTCGCCCCGAATCGACCATGTGGAACTGGTGCGCAAGGGACGTGTCCGGAGAGCGAAACTGTATTATCTGCGGGATCGCGTTGGGAAAGCCGCAAGAATTCGTGAGAAATTTGTCAGCCGGGACGCTTCCCGGGGAAAAATTCTCGTGGAAGAAGCGGAAAATCCATCGGAAACACCGGTGGAAGCAAAACAGGAAAACTGAAGCCGTAAGCCAGGATCACGGCGGAGCGGCTGAAACAGCACCGACACAAAAGGGACATCAGAGTCCCTTTTGTCTGTCCGGAGGAGATGCGAACCTTGACCGACGGCAGGTTGCTCCAAGAAATATTGTCCTGGGTAAAGGCTTTCGCGGTAGCCATTGTGCTGGCCTTGCTGATCCGCGCGTTCATCATGGAACCGGTCCGCGTGGACGGCCCATCCATGAAAGATACGCTGGTTCAGGATGAAAGGCTCATCGTGGAAAAGGTGTCCTATCTGTTTGCCGATCCGGAGCCTGGAGATATTGTCGTACTGGAAATGAACACCGCCGGCGGTTTTTGGGAAAGGTTCATCCCTTTTCTGGGAAAGCGGACCGCGGAGCTGGACTTGATTAAACGTGTTGTCGGCGCGCCGGGAGATGTCATGGAGATCCGGAACGGCCAGGTGTATCGGAACGGAGAGGCATTGCAGGAGTCCTACGCCCGGGGGCTGACTTATCCAGCCCAGGTATCCTTTCCCCTGACGGTCCCTTCCGGGCAGTATTTCGTCCTGGGAGACAACCGGCAAAACAGCAGTGACAGCCGCTATTTCGGCTGTGTCGACCGTAAAAGGATTCGCGGACGCGGCGTGTTTCGTATTTTTCCTTTCAACCGGATAGGCGGGCTGACATGGAAATAAACTGGTACCCGGGCCATAATACATGCAAGGATTTTTCCGTCCGGAGAAGGAATGACATACGGTTCACAGGGATCTGCTCCTGGAAGACTGATAATTTCCCGCTTTGTTGGCCAAGACATTCCCCCGTCTTCTGTTTCCAGCTGCAGTATTTTTGTTGGCTCGCCATTATGAACCCAAGCCATATAATGTCCCGGTTTATTTCCCGGCAATATTGAGGCAGGGGGTACGATGCACGGAATATTATGTGCCGTTATGCCGGACCAGGTTTCGCCTTCATCTATAGACATGGCGGAGGACATATTTTGTCCAATAACAAAAAGACGGGAAACTCCTGATGCATCAACCAGCCGGTGAATAACCGGACCAGCCCAAGCCGTTTGCCAGCTGGAAGGAACACTCAGCAGACCGCTCCATGTTACTCCTCCGTCAAGGCTTCTTTTGATCGGAGTAAAGCGTCCGGCATGACCATATGTCCAAATGCAGTATGTAGTTAAACCATCTGGCAGAACCAGGGTATTGGGGTGGCAGTGATGGATATCGTCTAGTTGTGCTCCCTCCACATACCAAAGCGGGTCATCATGTGGCATTAAATTCTTCCCTGGGCCTCGACCTCCTTGGGCAATAACTACTTGATGTTCTTTAATATAGTTTGTTGCATCAACCTGAGGTATTGCTGGGGTTTTGGAAACCGTTGGCACGATGTTTGGCTCAGCAAGACTACCGGAAGCCTTGAATTCATATACTTTTACCCCGGCTGTACCAGGCCGTATGCCAAACCATTCAAAAAAGCCACATGTATCTTTTGACGGTTCATGCTGGTACAATAGCCGATCATTCAGAAAAAAGAATAATTGGTACATTCCATTTTGGCTTTTTTTCTGAATTTTAAAATGGAAAGTCTCACCAGGGGCGATCCAATCTTTGGTCTTACCCAGAACAATACCCTCACGGCATATATACCATCCAGATAGATATATGTTGCCGTCGGTGTTATCAAATGTCAGATTATTAAGATGCCCGTCCATGGAGATCCCAGAATTCTTACCGTCTGCCTGGTTCAATGACATAAATATATCTATTTCACAATCTGCTTCACCAGCCACCGCTCCCGCGTACAGAACTCCCTTATTTCTGTTTTCAGCCATTACCTCCAAATAACCCACGTTTCCCTGAAATACCTGGGTGCGAACACCTTCTGCGTTGATACATAATGGATTTCCGTTTTTAATAAAAAACATTAAATACCCCCCTCCAATCTTTAATTATAAATTCATTACCATGTTACATCGGCTTGGCATTTAAAGATATCATTATATTATCTAATAATGTACTGTGATTAATCTCTCAAGCTCAACCACTCAAAGAGGGAATCGGTTTCGATATACTTACAATCAAATTCGATCAGTTGTATTGGCAGCCTCTGCCCAAAATTAAGTTTGATGCTCTCTATCCGCGAGTGTGTTTATCGCATCATTTACATTATTTTATTCTCAATTTCGAATATAAGAAAACCGCCCTCCTCAAGCCGAAATTCAAATCCCTGCTTTCCGGACTCATCTACGGTAACAGGCAGAGCAGTGCTGCTGCGCAATTCCCGCACTTCCTTCAGATCGCCCTTTGGCCAGCGGACATGCACCTGCTGTACCTCTCCCGGATTGGCGGCGAACAGCAACCGCGTCTCCCCGGAAAGGCCGCTGCGCCACTGGAGCGGACCCTCCCCTTTCACCTCCGGTTCCTGCCGGACGCCGGACAGGGCCAGCACCTTCCCCAGGAAGCCTTCAAAACCAGCCTCCGGCTGCTGTACATCCCGGATCCCGGCAAATCCGCCCAGGGCATAGACCATACGCTTATATTGAGGCTGCCATAGGGTGAAGTGCCTCCGAAATATACAGTTTCTCCTGCTTTCTGTTCTTCTATTTCACTGATATCAAAGACTGATGCATCCACTGATACAGAACCTGATAACTGCAGTATAAGAAAAAAAGTGCATAATATAAACAGAACCTGCCGCTTCACCGTTACTCCCCCATCCCGTATTCTTCAAAATCAAACATTAGTTTTACGCTTGCAAAATGAATCAGTTCATCAAGACTGATGATCGCCCAACCCTTTTCAATGATAACCGATGCTGCCTTTGACCGATTATCCGGACAAAAGGTGACCGATTCGATTTTCCCGGCATCATCAGGCACTTTCATCTTCATCACGAGATCCTTTGCAGGTATGACTCTGTCTTCCTCCAGCACGATATCGTAATTTACCAGATCAATAAAGTATGTTTTCTCATCTTCGCTTTTCCAACAGAATATTCCTATGTTCCGGCTCAAATATTGAGCTTTCAGTACCGCAGATTCCCCAATCATCTCAATAATTTCCGGCAATAACCGGTCTCTTTCTTTTTCATTCAGAAAATATCTTTTCCCTAAGCTCTCAGGGATCCAGACAACATTACCCCGGCCATATTCAGAACTGATGACATTATTATCCCGATCGGCAGCATGTTTATTACCTGTCTTTTCATTTTCAATGTCCCCTTTGCTGATTGTCACAATATCTGTAGCATCACCCATAAAAACATCGATATTCCCTCTC
>DOHE01000129.1 GCA_003535395.1 Clostridiales bacterium
ACGCCTTTCAAGGCAGTCGCGCCCCGCCCGATGGTCTCCATGATTTCCCGGGAGATTTCCATCGTTTTGACAGAAATAACAAACACCGCCCGGGCGTAATTCACTCCTTCCAGCAAAGCATCGATTGTTTTGGAAGTGATGAAGATGGAAACCAGGGCATATAATCCCAGAAGAATGCTGTTAAAAGCCAGCGCAGCTGTCAATACGGCCAGGACATCTATCAGCATAAGGATCTGGCCCAGGGAAACCCACGGCATGCGGGTCCCGATGATCCGGGATGCCATTTCCGAGCCTCCCGTGGAAGCATTCACACCCAGTACCAGGCCGATCCCTACCCCTGTAAGTGCGCCGCCCAGCAATGCATACAGCAGCAGGTCCGGAGGCGCGGCACCGGTTGCGGCATCCGGTATCCAGTCCGGATTTTGCTCCACCCACCGGCTCATCAGATTGGTAAACAGGGAAAGGGAGATCATGCCAAACAGGGAGCGGTAAAAAAAGGTGCGGCCGATGAGCCGGTATCCCAACAGGAACAGGGGCAGGTTGATCAGGACGATCCCGGTCCCTACAGCCAGGCGCCCTTGGGTAAGATAATGCAGTACAGTGGCAAGCCCGCTGGCGCCCCCCGGAGCGATGCGGTAGGGGATCAAAAAGAAGCTGAGCGCCGCAGCGGACAGCACGGAACCTGCCAGTATGATCATATAGGGTTTCAGCTTTCCAGTCGCAAAATTACCCGTCATATGCACCATCATGCACTATTACCGTGGCGAAAAACACATCAGTACTATGATGTGCACAGACGCTGATTTCATCCTTGTGCATGACCGGTCATAATGCAGATACGGTACCGTCTGCTTCCCGTGTCACCGGACGGATCCATTTTCCGGATTTCATCCGCCATAGACCCAGCGCCACCCGATAGACTTCCTCAAAGGCGATGAAGGCATAGGTCACGGCCACGGGAAGTTTCAGCACCAGGCCGGCAAAGGCAAGCAGAGGGACGGAGAGCAGCCAGATGCCGGAGACATCGGCGAATAGAGCAAAATGAACATCTCCACCGCCACGGAGCACACCCACGATGAGAGTGGCATTGAAGCTTCTAGCCGGCATCACCAGGGCCATCACACCCAAAATCGCAGCCGCAGCCTGGAGGGTATCAGGCGATAAGTTGAACAGGGAAAGGACCAGGGGCCGGCTGAGCATCAGGATGATCCCCAGTACACCGCCGTAGAAAAAGGACAGTCGAAGAAGAAAATGTGCATTCTGTCGCCCATTTTCCAGGTTTCCGGCTCCGATTTCCTTGCCTACCAGCACAATGGCTGCGCTGGCTATGCCAAAAACGGTGGCGCCCAGGATGCGTTCGATGCTGACGGCAATGGAGGCAGCGGCCACTGCCAGGGTCCCCATATGCCCGTATATCACTGACAGCAGGGAATATCCAACACCCCAAAGGCTCTCGTTAACGATCACAGGAAGGGAGTATCGCAGGTAGTCCTGAAAAAGCAGACGCCCCGGCCGGAAGCTTTCGCGGCTTAAAATGGCATATTTCTTTTTCCTGGAAGCGGCATGCAGGGTACATACCAGGAATTCCAGCATTCGTGCGATAAGGGTGGCGATGGCGGCACCCTTCAGGCCCAGGGCAGGGAATCCCAGTTTTCCGAAGATCATGATCCAATTGAGCAGGGTATTGGTCAAAATACCGGCTGAATGCACATACATGCCAAAGCGTGCATTTTCCATGCAGCGCAGGGTACCGATGTAGACGGTCGCTGCCGCACCAAACAGATTGGAAAAGGCCACGATGCGCGCATACCCCGCACTGGGGCCGATGAGTTCCGATTTGTCGGTCACGATGGATACCACGGTTTCAGGAAAAAGGAATATCAGCAGGCTGATCACGAAAGCGATCCCGGAGGACAGGATGAGACTGATGCCGAAGATCCGCTGGATGCTGCGCACATCCTTCTTCCCCCAATACTGGCTGACAAGCACGCTGGAACCGCTGGAGATACCAAAAACAACCAGCATGATAATAAAAAACAGGGCATTGGCCACGCTGGAAGCAGCGATTTCGATCTCACCCAGCGCCCCCAGCATAAGGGTATCCACCATGTTCAGGGAGCTGTTGATCAGATTCTGGATCGATATAGGCAGAGCCAGCACGATCAGACTCCGCAAGAAATTTTTGTCCCTGTCCGGGAGGATTTGCATCCGTCAGCTCTCCTTTCGAACAGTCCCTTACTGCCATGTTAATCAAACTCCCCGCTTTTTGCAAGGCCTGATTTTGTTGCGGCTTCGCTTATGAAACCGGCTGGATATGGATATGATCGAAAATATTTCCCGTGATGTCGATGTCCTCCACAGTCAAAATCACGCATTCCTGGCCTTTCCATATTTCTGCCCGAAGCTGGCAGGGAGGGAAGAGGCGTATGTTGTCGGCGCTTATTGTGGAAGGAGCCAGAGGCAGCACGTATTCCCAGTACACATCGCTAATTTCCAGGGTTGGATCAAGCAGGCAGGAGGTGTCCTCTGGAAAATCCACCCGGTATCCGGTGAAATCCTCATAAGCATATGCATAGCCTGCAGCATCCGTGAAATCCATAGCTTCCAGTTGGGGGCTGAAGCGGAAAACCACCTTGTCCGCATACCCGGTGGTTCTCACGCGGATCCGTATCAGTTCCAGACTCATGAACCGGTGGGGTTCATTGGTTTTGATCGTTCCATCCGGAGCCAAAGTCCCATCCCAATAGTTCCAGGAGCCCTCAACAACTACTGCACCCCCCAGAGAGACGACCGGCGCCTCACGGGTCTTAAAAGGGCCGAACATCCGATATGTGACATTACCGGCATGGTCCTTCACCTGCACGTGCAGGTAAAGCACCCCGATCGTGTTGGCAGTGGCCGCTACGGTATCCCCCGGATATTCATTGAAGAAAAAAGGACGGGTCGCAAGCATGGACCAGCGGTATCCGATGCTTTTGACGCCACTTCCACCGGTATCGGTACCCCGGAGGGTCACTCTTAAGGGAAGGGTATATGCCGGGAGCAGAGTCGCCGGATCGGAGGGAGCGGGATCCACCGTTACAGTCGGATATGTCATATCCAGCAGGTAAGGCCCCGTGGTGACCACCGGACTTAGGGCGCCGTTTAAATCCACGGCACGGGCGCTGACATACCAGGTGCCTTCCTGATCCAGTAAAACCGAGCCGAAAGACCGGTAGACCACCCGGTTCAGGGGAACAGACAGAGCCGTGGAATAGCCGTATTCAATGCAGGAAATTCCCTGATCCGGGTCAGAAGCAGACAAATACACAGTGACAGGCCTGTTTCTCCAGGTGCAGGAAACAGGAGCGATCAAAACTTCGGGGGGAATATTTACCGGGTCCACCGGGTCTACCGGGTCCACGGGGTCCACCGGGTCCACGGGGTCTACCGGGTCCACCGGAGGATCGTCGACAGATCCCGGAGTTTCCACAGTCACCGTCAGTACAGCGGTCCCGGTGGCTCCCCGTGAATCTGTGACCGTAAGGGAAACAGTATAGGTTCCGGATTGGGGGAAAACCACTGTACAGCCAGATCCGGACGAAGTCATGCCTAAGGAGATCTGCCAGGCATACGAGGAGATAGTGTCCCCGATATCGGGATCGTAGGATGCCGCGCCGCTGTAAAAGATACTGTCGCCGGAGGAAACAGCGGAAGGACCGATTATCACGGCTTCGGGCGGACGGTTTTCTTCATTCCCGCCGCCTCCGCCGCCTCCGCCGCCTCCGCCGCTTCCCGGGATCACGGTGAGCAGGTGGACAGCGGGAAGGCTTTCCATCCCGTTGTTGTCGGTGACTACCAGCGTAAGGGTATATGATCCCGGATCCGGAAAACACAGGGATCCCCGGCCGGTTATCTCAGAAAGAGTTCCGCTGCAGGTGCCTTCCACAGACCAGCGGTAGCCTTGGATCCAGCAGGATGGATCCGGAGTATAGGAGCCGGCGGAAGTTACATCAAACCAGGAATCTTCAACTACGGTGTTAGGAGCAGAAATATGAGCCACAGGCCTGTAACGGACCGCCAGTACCAGGGTGACAGCGGCCTCCGCATAGTCGGGCACGATGCCGGCAGCTGTGAATTCGGAACTCGACACCCGCACCTTGCAGTATATAGAAACAGAAGTATCATAATAGGATGAAGGCAGGGTAACCGAGATGTCCGCAGTAAGTGTGGAGGATGATGTGGCGCCATGAGATGCACCGGAGAAAAAAGGATCCTGGCCGCACCAGAATTCATAGCGGTCAATGCCGGCCGGCAGGCCGTCCAGAACGGCCGAGGAAGCGGAAGCATCCAGTTCCACGCGCACCGTGCTTTGGGATGTACTTCCATAAACAGCGGGGATGAAAGCCTCCGAGCTGGAAGCGCTCAGTGAGGCGCGGATCACGCCGGTGTGCGACGAAGATGGGCGCACCTCTACCGTGATGCAGACAAAATGCCAGAACATGTTGTGATTACCCAGCACGGAGTAACTGCCGTTGTCGCTCCAATCGGAGTAATTTCCGGCGATGAGATACTCAGGGATGTTCCCCTTGACGCACAGGTAAAACACCCATGTGCCCGGGGTGTTTAAAATCAGGTTTCCCGGTACATACGGCAGCGCATGCAGACCATCCGGGCTCTGATATTGGAAGTCCCAGGCGTCCAGAGCCGGAGCGGACCCCGGCGAAGAACCGGATGCATCCAGCCAGGCGATATCCCCCTGATCGGCGATCAGGGTCTGCCCGTCCGTCGCCGTCTGTCCCTGTACAGTAAGATTCAGATCCGCTGACGGCTTTTGGATAATAATCCCTGTCCCTGCATAATACAATGTCACATTACGGTAATCCAGGTACTCTTCAGCAGATGCTCGCAGCGGCAGGAAAATGCAGCACCAGGCCAGGATTAAAACAGCTGCCATGACGTGGACCGCTCTGCAGGATCTGTAATTTCTTCTGCGGTTCATATTCATACCCCCCCTCCGTTTGTAAGTATGACTGTTTTTTCAAACACCTGGTCAAAGCCCTCCCGGGTAAAAAACAGCCGGTATTTGATTTTCATACCGGGCATCAGCTGCAGGGACTCTTCCAGCTGGAACGTTGTGTAATATTTCATCGGAAGAGTATAAAAAAGGCCTTTTGCCTGAAGGCAAAGATCGTAGAATGTCATGATCCCCATCCAGGAGGCATCCAGGCGCTGCCAGGCTGAAACCTGCATCAATTCGCCGGGCAGTCCCGCCGGAGTCACCGTCTGGCGGCTGTTTAGATCCGGATGACTGACACACTCGATCCGGTATGCGTACCCGGCATACCGGTCCTTGTATGCAGACAGGTTGTCGAACCGGATGTTGAAGTAGATCCGGGGCGTCGATGCATCCGCCGGCTGGATGGAAATCACCGGGGTGATCCAGCCATCCGGCGGAGTCTCACCGGAAATCAGCCGGAAATAAGGGGAATTCTCCTCTTCATCTGACTCAATATTTTCAGGGGAGGGGGAAGGAAAGACCTGCGAATCGAAACCAGTGGGGAGGGACGGCAGCAGGAACCCCGGTTCCGGTGGCACGACTGCCGGCAAAGGTTTTACTCCTCCCAGATCCCCCGGCAGGAGATTGCTTCCGGTATGGGGGAAAGGAGTCGGAAACGGAACAGAGGAAGAGGAAAGAGAAGAGGCGGCGGAAGAAACTTTCGGCGTGGTTTGAAGCAGGGTGGTGCTGTGGATCGTATTATCCGGAAGCCGGGTTGTTGTGTCTGACTTTGTCGTACTGGAAAAAATCGGATCGCCGGCTCCAAGCATTCGGACAACCAGGTACGGCACGACCAGGATCAGCAAAATCCCGAACAGCAGCAGGGCTCGCATATAGAGAATTTTCTTCTGACTCATTTCAAACACCTCATTTGACCAGAAATGGGATTATTTTACATTATTCCAACGCAAACATCAAGAAGCAATTGATAAATTTTACAATAATTGGAACATCTGCTTGAATTTTGGCGCGCAGAGATGTAAAATAATGTAAATTGAGATGGATTCGCCCGGATCGGAGGAAGCGAAAGTGGAACGATGTGATGTCCATGCAGGAAGAAGGGAACGGATGAGGCGGCGCTTCCTTGCGGAAGGCCTGGAAGGATTTGAGCCTCACGAGGTGCTGGAACTGCTGCTTTCGTACGCGATCCCCCGAAGGGATACCAATGCCGTTGCACATGAACTGCTCAACAGGTATGGAAGATTATCCGCGATTTTAGAAGCGGATTGCATGGAACTGTCGGAAAACAAAGGGATCGGGTTATATGCGGCCGTGCTGCTCAGCCTGGTGCCGCAGCTGGCACGCAGGTATACCAGCGATCGTTGGGGGGAGCGGCCCTGTCTGGACAGTTCCATGAAAGCCGGAGAATACGCCCGGACGCTGCTCACCGGCTATACTTACGAAGTGTTTTGCATGATCAGTTTAAATGCCCGAAACAGGGTGAACAATGCCAGTATCGTGCAGGAAGGCACGGTGAATGAGGCCAGGATCTATCCCCGGATCGTTGTGGAGACAGCGCTCCGGGACAAGGCAGTCAATGTGATTCTGACCCACAATCACCCCGGAGGCAGTCTGGCGGCCTCCCCTGCGGACATCGAACTGACAAAGCGGATCCAGCAGGCGCTGCAGCCCATTTCCATCTCCGTGGTGGACCATATCATCGTCGCAGGGGCAGGATATTTGAGTTTCGCTGAAAGCCGTCTGCTGTGATTCTCCCTGCATTTTGCGCTGCTTCGGCTGTACTTCGGTTGTACTTCGGCTTTGCTTCGGTTGTACTTTGGCTTTACTTCGGTTGTACTTTGGCATTATTGGGAGAGCACCTGTTCCACGAGGGATTCCAGGATGCCCATGTCTTCCGCCAGATTGAAACAGTTATAACGCAGCCGGAAATCCTTGGCAAAGAGGAGACAGCCTTTGAGTTGGGCCGGAGTGATCCTCAGTTCTTCAGCGGTTACCGGTCCGCCAAGGGATTTCCACACGGACGCGATCCGGGAGGAGGAGGGAAGAAATTTCAGGGACTTGGCCAAGGTTTCTCTTAATGAAAGAAATTTTAGCGCCCGTGCGGTTGCCACAGCCGGATCAGTATAAAAATCCGGGTTCTTTTTCTGAAGGATCCGGGCGACGCGGATCCCCAGTCCTTCCTCCATGGCCTGCGCCTTTTGTTCCCGTGTGGGAGCGGTTTTTCTTTGGATGCCCGCATTGGAAGACCAGGCGGTGAAATCCACTGCCATCAGTGCTTCCCAGAAACGCAGGCACCACAGGGTACCGAATCCCACAGCAATGCCGTGGGCAGGAGGGGTTTCGCCGTCGAACAGTTTTGTCATTTCCCAGATGTGTGACATATTGTGTTCTGTCGAGGCCACAGCCCGGGTATTGGAGGTGATAAGGATCGTGACGCCGGACAGCAGCAGGGCTTCGGTCAGGTTGCGGGTGCCTTCCAGGGTCCGGTTCCGGATTCCGTCCAGGTTGGCCAGGCATTTGTCCACCGCCTGCATCACCATGTCCAGACTGGCAGTGCAGCAGGGCTCACCCAGCAGATAATGGCTCAGGGTCCAGTCGGCGCGGGCAATGTATTTTCCAAGCACGTCTCCCAGGCCGGAGGTGAACATGTCCGGCGGTGCTTTCCGCATGATATCCAGCTCACAGAAGATCACCTGCGGCGGATCGGTGACTTTGCTGGTCTTCATTCCGGCGATGAGCAGCGGGGCATGCACGGAAGTGTATCCGTCCATGGAGGGAGCGGTGCCAAAAATGGCATAGGGCTTGCAGGCACAGGCGGCGGCATAGCGGGTAAGGTCGCAGAGGGTCCCGGACCCGACAGCCAGGAAGAAATCCATCTCCTTTTCCATCGCCATCATGATCTCCCCGAGCCCCACATGGTCCGGATTAAGTTCCCCTTCCCGGACCAGTACGCAGGGAGAAACCCGGTACCCATTCTCTTCCAGGTGTTTCATCACCTGTTTCCCGGCGACCTCAAAGGTATGATTGTCTGCGACCAGCAGCAGATGGCTTCCCGGCAGCCTTTTTTGAAGGCTCGATGCAAGGCGGGGCAGGATCCCGCTGCCCACATAAATGTCGATATCGGGGGTCACATGGGGCAGGCCGCATTCGCAGCTGAACGGGGGGAAAGTGATGCGTGCAGGGTCGTTCATGAATGTACCTCCTGATTTGAGCCGGGCTGCACCTGCCGGCGGGATTTCCTTCTGAAGGAAAGGCTTGACGGAAGCAGCACGGATAATATAAACCTGTTTGAACATACGGATTATATCTTTCATCCGCCGGAAAAACAAGGGCACCTTGCCGCTGGCGCCGCTGGCTGCGCTGACTGCGCTGACTGCCGCTGACTGCCGCTGACTGCCGCTGGCCTGCAGAAAAAAATCAGCATATCTGGTATAATCACAAAAACAGGATGACTGGAGGCACTTGATATGATCATGAAACGGATTTCCCTATGGGAGCCGGAACGTAAGTTGAACGACGGCGGGAGCGGTTATCGCCCGTATATAGATACCTACATTCTGGATGGCCCTTCTCCCCGGGCAGGAGTGCTGGTGCTGCCGGGAGGCGGCTATGGCGGCACCTCCGACCGGGAAGCGGAATCTGTCGCCATTGCGTTCAATGCAGCCGGTTTCCATGCTTTCGTGCTGTATTACAGCGTTTCTCCGGCCCGCCACCCCCAGCCGGTGCGGGATGCAGCCCGGGCGATGTGCATCCTTCGGCAAAATGCAGAAGAATGGAAACTGCTCCCGGAAGCGGTCGCCGTCTGCGGCTTTTCTGCCGGCGGGCACCTTGCAGCCAGCCTTTCCGTGCACTGGGACAAGGATTTTCTGAAGGGGGTTCAGGGGATCATCCCGGAAAAGTCCCGGCCGGATGCATCCATTCTGGCATATCCGGTCATCACTGCCGGAGAGTTTGTGCACAAGGGTTCCTTTCTGAATCTGCTGGGGCCTGATCCGGATCCCGGCATGACGGCGCTCATGTCTCTTGAAAACCAGGTGCATGAAGGGACGCCTCCCGCCTTCCTCTGGCATACGGTCGAAGACAAGGGTGTGCCGGTGGAAAATTCCCTGCTCTATGCACAGGGGCTGAGAAAACTGGGGATCCCGTATGAACTTCATGTTTATCCGAAAGGACCCCATGGTCTTTCCCTGGCGACCCGGGAGACCGCCCGAAGTGAAAGCCAGCTCAATTCCCGGGTGTCAGGCTGGATCCATCTGTGCACCGGGTGGCTGAAGGAACTGTTCGGCATCCCGCCCGGCTGAAGCCAAAGTTCATAGGGATCAGCCAAAGTTCATAGGGATCAGAAGAGTTGCCGAATGCTGCAGGAACCTTCGCACGGAGCGGCAGGAACCTCCGCGGTGGCGGTCACATCCGCCCCCAGACCCAGCAGATCTTTGATAATGACTTCTCCGGCTGCCACAGGAGCCTTCACACAAACCACACGAATCTCCTGCATGGCATGTTCCAGGCTTTCCCGGGGAATCGCCCGGGTCGTCCGGACACTCACCAGGGGAGCTGTTCCCCCCTGGACCGGCAGTGTGGTGGTGAGGATGCGCATCGGCTGGGTAAGCTCATCTACTGCATAATTCCTGCCCCGGACGCAGCGTGCTCCGGATATTTCCGTTTGCCCGCTCTCCAGGGGGCGGACTGTCAGGCTGCAGCCGATGGGGCAGATAATGCAGGTCAGGTTGGCGGGAAGGGGTTCCCGGGTCTTAATGCCAGGGATTTCCCACTTCAGAGGTTTTTGGTCCCGGGAAGAAAAGGTAATCTTCCGCGGCGCCCCCGCTTCCACCGCGGCAGCCCCCGCCGCCGCCGCATCAGCTACCGCGGCAGCTGCTGCTGATGCCATGCCCGGCTGCCCGCCGGCCGTCTCCCGCAGGAAAGCGGCTGCCGCCCTCCCGGCGATCTTAGCTTCTTCGGTCACGTCATCCACCAGATCATGCACCTTGCGCACGTTTCCGCAGGCAAAGATGCCGGGAAGGCGGGTCTGGCAGTCAGGACCCGTCACGGGGCCGCCGGTGGCGCTGTCCAAAGGAAGGCCGGCCTGGAGGGACAGCTCATTTT
Organism: Clostridiales bacterium; assembly: GCA_003535395.1. Classification (GTDB taxonomy): domain Bacteria; phylum Bacillota; class Clostridia; order UBA8921; family UBA8921; genus UBA8921. Next base: position 10,103 of record DOHE01000129.1, read on the forward strand.
CCGGGATCAGTCCCACAGAAAGGATGATCGTGTCGCAGGGGATGCGCCTGGCGGTGCCCTCCACCGGCGTCCCGTCCGCATCCAGCCGGCTCACTGTCACCGCCTCCACCCGGCGTGTGCCTTCGACTTTGGTGATGGTATGCTTAAGCAGGAAGGGGATCTGAAAATCCTCCACGCACTGGCGAACATTCCGGGGAAGACCGCCGGGGCGGGGCAGTTTCTCCACCACGGCCAGGACACGGGCGCCTTCCAGGGTGAGCCGCCGGGCCATGATCAGGCCGATATCCCCGGAGCCCAGGATCACGATCTGCTTCCCGATCATCAGATTACACATATTCACCAGGTATTGGGCCGCCCCGGCAGTCAGGATCCCCGCCGGACGGGTGCCCGGGATGCTGATGGCTCCCCGGGGGCGTTCCCGGCATCCCATGGCCAGGATCACCGTCCCGGCCTGAAAATGCTTCATCCCGGTCGGGCTGGTAACATAAACCTGCCGGTCCGGTGTCAGTCGGGTCACGGTATGGCTGAGCAGGATGGGAATGCCCAGGCGGGCGGCATTATCCAGGTCCAGTTTGGCATATTCCGGCCCGGTGAGAGGCTGCCTATAGCGGATCAGCCCAAATCCGTCGTGGATGCACTGGCTCAGGATCCCTCCCGGCCGCTTTTCCCGCTCCAGCACTACCAGGTCATCGATGCCCGCTGTCTTTAAGGCGATGGCGGCGGCCAGGCCGGCGGGCCCGCTGCCGATGACCACCGCTTGTTTGCTGATCATGTGCTGCATGTGCTGCATGTGCATGTCCCTGTTTTTACCCTTCCGGAAAATAGTTCGGAGCCCGGTCCCTTCAGTGTGACCTCTTCCGGAGCAAGGCCCATCGTCTCCTGGAGCAGCTCCACCATCCGCGGGAGGCAGTATCCCCCCTGACAGCGCCCCATCATAGCCCGGGTCCGGTATTTGATGCCCGTCAGCGTACGCACGCCCAGAGGATTGTTCATAGCATCCAGCACTTCCCGCAGGGTGATCTCCTCACACCGGCACACGATGACCCCATACGCCGGGTCCGAGGCGATGAGCCGGGCTTTTTCCTCGTCGCTGGCTTCCCGGAACCGGACCGGGGGCCTTCGCACCGGCTGGAAATCCGGCCGCACCGCCAAAGGCAGGCGCTGGCCCAGAATGTCCGCCACATACTCCCCGATGAGCGGGGCGCTGGTGAGCCCCGGGGATTCAATGCCAATGAGGTTTACAAATCCGGGATTTTTGTCTGATTCCCGGATAATAAAATCTCCAAACCCCCCCACCTTCTTTCCCACCAGCTTGGGCCGGATCCCCGCATAATCCCGGATAATATCCTTTCGCTCCATCTCCGGCAGCAATTGCCGGGCTTCCTGGTACAGCTGCTCCATCACTTCCCGGGTGGTGCCGTGGTCTTCCCGTTCTTCGATATACTCCGCGCTGGGGCCGATGAGGACATTGCCGTCCACGGTGGTGGTAAGATGCACTCCCAGGCCCCCTTCGCCCGGCCGGGGTACCGGGTAGACCGGCCGGTGCAGCAGGGCGGAGATCCGCTTATCCAAAATATAATACTCCCCGCGGCAGGGATGCAGGGTATAGGTATCATCCCCGATCATGGCGGCCACCCGGTCGGAAAACAGGCCGGCGGCGTTCACCACGGCCCGGCTGCGGAACATCTGTTCACCGGCTTGGATCCGGTAGGTATTCCCCTCGCGGCGGATCCTTGTGACGGGATGGGAAAAATAAAACTCCACCCCGTTGGCATGGGCATTTTCTGCCAGCCCGATCGTGAGTTCATAGGGGCTGGTCACGCCGGTCCAGGGAGAGGTCATGGCGGCGATGCCCCCGATATGGGGCTCCATCTCCCGCATCTCTTCCGGCCCGATGATCCGAAGGTCCTGAACCCCGTTGCGGACGCCCGCGTCCATCAGCGCCTGCAGCGGCGCCAGGTCTTCATTTCCAAGGGCTACCACCAGTTTGCCGGTTTTCCGGTAAGGCACGCCCAGTTCGCGGCACCAGGCCTCGAAGCGCCGGCAGCCTTCCACGCACATCCCTGCCTTGAGGGTGCCGGGGGTGCAGTTGAACCCGGCATGGACCACGCCGCTGTTGCGGCCGCTGATCCCCATGCCGGCGTCGCTCTCCTTTTCCAGCACAGCCATGTGCAGCCGGTAGCGGGAAAGCTCCCGGGCGATGGCACACCCCGCCACCCCGGCCCCGATGATCACAACATCATACAAGTGGTCCATATTATGGAAGCGTTCCTTTCCTTTACCTGAATTTGTCCGGGAAACGGTTGCGCGTTTTCAGTCGCGGCATATCGTCAACCGCCTCCTAGTCTCCCCAGACAGTGCGCATCCATTTCAGCCCTCGCTGGGCCGCCTCCGCGCTGTCCGGGAAAGGCAGCACCTCCAGCGAGACGGAGCCCGCATAATCGATGCTTTTCAGCACTTTTCCCACCCGGCGCCAGTCCACGTTCCCGTATCCCGGCGACAGCCGGTTGCTGTCGGAGATGTGCACATGCGCAATGCGCCCCCGGCACTGCCGGAAGGAAGCTTCCAGATCCCGATCCTCCAGGAAGATATGGTGGGTATCCAGCAGCAGCTGCAGGGAGGAGAGCCCCGGTCTTTTCAGGAAATCCAGGGTGTCCTGCGTCGTGGTCAGCAGGTTGGTCAGGTACATGGCAATGGGCTCAAATCCCAGCACCACGCCGCGTTTTTCCCCGTAAGCGGCAATCGGCACCAGGGTCTCGGCCAGCAGGTCCAGGGTCTCCTGCCGCTTTGCAAAGGAAGGGGCCCGGCCTCGGCAAAGGCCCAAAAAAACTACAGCACCCAGGGGTGCAGCCAGGTCGATATGCTCCTTGAAACGCTGGATGGACCGCTCCCGGACAGCCGGATCGGGGGAAGTGAAGGACAGCCCGTTCAGCGTATATTCCAGCCCGGTCCCGATGGCGGAAACCGTGAGCTCCAGGTTGCCTGCCAGCTCCAGGATCCGGTCTGCATGGAACTCCCCGGGGTTGCGGATGTGCATCTCCACGCTCTCGAACCCCAAGGTCCGGGCCTGAAACATGGCCCTTTCCAGGCCGCCCTGCAGCAGCACCGGAGCGCCATCTCCCAGCACCTCTTCGGAGATGGCCAGGCCATATTTCACACGGCGGCTCTTGTTCCGGCGGCGATCTTCCGATGGATGATCCAGCCGGTTTCCGCCGAACGCCTGCAGCACCGCTCTCATAATGTCTTCAGCTTCTGCCACCCGGTGACATCGAAGCCCTCCAGGGTCATGACAGTCCCGCCGTACCGGTCGCATTCCTCGCCCTTCAATGCGTCCGGTGCGTAGGCCAGAGTGAATTCGGGCAGGGCCCGGGCCACCCGGTCCAGGGCTTCCTCATCCGCCGGATCATCGATGGTTTTGCGCCGCTCCAGCAAGCCTGCCGCATCCGCAGCGATGACCTCATCCTGCAGTTTAGGGTGAACCGTCATCATGGTGGCGCTGCCTGCCATCTGCGCCACCTGGCGGGCGGAGCGGAAAGCTGCCGGCATGAGCATTGTGGCATATCCCCGCTCTTTGAAGATCCGGATGCAGCGCTTGGTCATGGCCAACGCTGCCTCGTCCAGGTCCTGTTCCGACAGCCCGGTACCGCGATCTGCATTCAACTTACTTAGAAAATCCTGCAGCCTTCCCATCACGCATGCCGCCGTGGAAGGGGCCGGCGTGATCCCGGCGGCTTTCGCCCGGCGGATGCCCCG
>DOHE01000287.1 GCA_003535395.1 Clostridiales bacterium
GGAACCGCGGAAGAAGATGAAGGAACCGCGGAAGAAGATGAAGGAATGGTCTACGGGCGGGATGAGATCGATAAAATGTCCGGGTCGGTCCATATGAGTGACTATATCCGTATGACAGGGCTGGTATTATCCAGACTGACCACGGCAGATATCAGCCTGCTTGCAGGCTATCTGCAGGGAGGTTTGACCAGAGAAGAGATGGATCTGGCAGTCCGGATGTGTTATCAAAGATTTTCTTTGGAGGAAGTGGCAGAGATCAAAAGCTATTATACAAGGTACACAGCCCGGTGATCCTGCCTTGGGAATGCAACAGTCTGAGGCAAAACTGAGGGGAGTCTGAAGCGGACCCTAAAAAATGACTCTGCAGCAGCAAAATTAAAAATATACCCTTTTTCTGCCTCTTAGGGTATAATGGGTCGGGATTCAGTACATATGAAAGCGGGGAATCAGGTTGGAGGAACAGAGGCTGGAAGGGCATTATACTGCCGAGTCGGTGGAATTGCGTGAGATCATTCATCTGCTGATGCGGTGGTGGTGGAAAATCATATTGATGATGGCTCTCTTTGCGGGCGCCGCTTTTTATTATACGCAGCAGACTTATATTCCTACTTACATCGCCAAGGCTTCCATGGTGGTCAATTCCAAGCAGGTCAAGATCGTGGGCACCGAGGTAGTGGTGGCAAATGACATCGCCATGGCGCAAAAACTTGTGAACACCTATTCCATGATCCTGAAGAGCGACCGCGTCATGGATCTGGTGTCGCAGGACCTGGCACTTAACATAGACCCTGACATCATGCGGAAATCGATCAAGGTTTCCACCACCAAGGATACCGAAGTTTTAAATGTGGAAGTAGAATATGGAGATGCGGAAACCGCAGCCGGCATTGCGAATTCCATCATGAAAGTGGCGCCGGAGGCTATTTCTGAGACCGTGGAAGGGGGATCCGTTAAGGTGGTGGATTTTGCGCGGGTGCCGGAAGAGCCGGAGCCGCCCCAGACTGCCAGAAATACGGGGATCGGAGGCTTTTTGGGAGCCATGCTGGCGGCGGGACTGGCTTTCCTGCGGCGGTATTTGAATACAAAAATCAATAATCCGGATGATATCCGGGAAAGAATCGGGCTTCCGCTGCTGGGAGAGATCCCCTATATCAAAATCAAAAAATCAAAGAAGAATCCAGTATCTCCCCTGGTCACTTCCGACTGGGTGGATACGGGTTTCAAGGAATCATATGCAGCACTGCGCACCAATTTCCGTTATCTGGCGGGGGTCAGCGGAGCAAAAAAAATCCTGATCACCAGCGCTATGGACAGTGAAGGAAAAACCACAGTCGCCATCAACCTCTGTTTGCTTCTTGCCCACAGCGGGAAACGGGTGCTTCTTATTGAATCTGATATGAGAAAACCCACTGTCCATCGGAAAATGAATCTCAAAGGAATGCGCAAAAAAGGATTGTCTGCAGTGCTGGCGGGCGCAGGGGAAGCTTCGGATTGCATCGTTCCTCTGCAGGGTGCCGGATTTGACTTTCTGCCAAGCGGAGCCATACCGGCGAATCCATCCGAACTGCTGGATTCGGACAGGATGTCATCGGTTTTGACACAACTGGAAGGAAGTTACGACTATATCATCATGGATGCCCCGCCGGTCCACCTGGTGGCCGATGCGACCATACTTGCAAAAGTAACCGACGGAGTGATTTTTGTCATCCTGCAGGGCAGGGTGAATTCCGACCTGATCATCGCCTCCAAAGACAGTCTGACAGGAGTCGGTGCCAGGATCATCGGCTGCGTATTGAACGGCATCCGTTTCAAGGAGGCGGGTTCCCGGTACAAATACCGCTATTACCGGAGATATTACGGCGGCTATTACCAACAGCTGGCTTCCGGAACCTCAGGAACGGAAAACCTCGTGGATTTTTCTTCCCGGCAGGACGGCAATAAAAGGGGGCCGGAGGGAAACGCGGAAAGAAGTCCCGAAGGCCGGATTCTGTACCATTCTGATCCCATACCGAACAGGGAAGCGACAGAAAAAAATTGAGAGCGAAAATTCCGGACGCAGCCATAAAACGGCTGCGTTTTTTGTTGTTTTCAGGGCGACGAAAGTCGCTTTACAGGGCGGCAAAAGTTACTTTACAGAGCAGGAAAGCGGGCGTAAAAAAGGCCGCGAAAAAGGCCGCAAAAAAGGTCGGGAGCAGGGCTTTAAAAAAAGTTGCAAAAGAGGTTGACAAGGGTGGGGGCGGGTGTTAGTATAGAAAAGCTCGCGCGAAAGCGGGGGTCGGACCTTGAAAAGTAAACAGTGCATGGGAAACTTGAATGGCCCTGTATTTGCCCAGACAACCGGGCGAAGCGGGGAAAAGAAAAAGGGACCCTTAAGAGAAACAACCAAAACGAACCCAAACCAAGTAATTGGGACAGCAAGAGAACAGAACGAAAGAGCAAGAAAACGCAAAGCGTTTGAACGCTCTGAAGAAGAAACGGAGCCGAGGCACAAAGCCGAGGCAGAAGATATTTTTCAGAGAGTTTGATCCTGGCTCAGGACGAACGCTGGCGGCGTGCTTAACACATGCAAGGCGAACGCGAAAGGGACTTCGGTCCCGAGTAGAGTGGCGCACGGGTGAGGAACGCGTAAGTAATCTACCCCCGCATTCGGAATAACTCGTC
>DOHE01000262.1 GCA_003535395.1 Clostridiales bacterium
GGAATTGGGCAGTCCCCGTGAATCATATTTCCGGCAGTAAAAACAAACCGGCCATCCCGCCTGAAAAAGGTATCCATCATATTCCGGACTTCCTGTCTGACTTCATCAGGCGTTCCCCACGGTATTATCCGCTGAACATCAAAACCTGCATTGAAGCAGATCCGCCCTCCGTATTTTTCTATGATTTTCTTTTCGTTCATAGTGTATTTTTGAATAGGATGCAGGATATCCACTCCGATGTCTATCAGTTTTGGAATGAATTTGTCGATGCAGCCACAAGCATGTAGCCAAAAATCAACATCCACAGCATCAGCCGTGTCTACCAATTCCCGGTAATATGGAACAAAAAATTGATCAAATATCTCCTCTGAAAAGAAAGTCCCCGTTTGCGTCCCAAGATCGTCACTGGTGAAGAAGGCGTCAATGCTTAATTCTTCCTTTGCTCTACGGATCACGATCTTATAAAAATCCGTCAGCTTTCGGAACAGCCGATGTACTTCATCCGGGTAGAGATAATAATCCATAAGTGCATTGGACATCCCCCGAAGCTGCCAGTGTTTCTCATACAGACAGAAAAAGAACTGAGCCCCCAGATAACGGCCGTCACCCCGGGCTCCAGGCGGGATCAAATTCGGATAATGTGGATCTGGGAATGCGTCCAGGATCCCATCCAGCCGACTCCAGTCATCAATCGCAACACGTGACTCATGTCCAACCTTGTCCGAAACTGCAGTGGCATCATAATTGACCCACCGATATTCCGGATCATCAGCCGGAGCCTCATGAACCTGCGGCCATGTCAAGCGGATGATCTGAATATCTTCAGGATAATCGTCAAGGATTTGTTTGACTTCAGCCTGCTTATCACCCCAGTTTCCCCGGGTCCAGAAGTGAAGGTTGACTGGCACCCTGCGGGCACACCCTTTTCCCCTCACAACGGAACGGACTTCCTCGCGTGTCAATGGCTCAAATTTCATATTCTTCCCTCCACGTTCAAGATGATAGCTTAATTGAATGTATCATGTGTACGAAATGGGCTGGCAGGTAAACCTTCCATGTTGTATAAGCTTATCGACGGAGAATTATTCCATCCGTAACGTACTGCAACTGGTATCTGTACCGTGCTGCTCCATACAGTAACTCTATTTCGACCGGTTACTGTTGCTTCTGCCTGTACATAGTTCCCATCTGAGCTGCAGATCTCAAAACCTTTTAATACATCACCATTGACAGTCAGCCCACTCCCCACATGTTGAAAATAAACATCAACCTGGTTTCCCCTAATTTCCATCCGGTCAAAGATTGNNCCCGTAAACCCTTGAAAGAGCCAACCGCAGCAGACGTTCTCCCACAGGCTTCTTGTTGGTTGGATGAACATTATATGTATCTCCTACGTCGATGGTCGTGACCATGCCTGTATGGGGCACGTTAAAAAAGGCATTGAGCTGGGCTTCCCGAATATAGGGAAGAAATGGGTCAAAATCCGTCAGAGACCGGGTATCTTTTACATTTTCCTTGTAATTGGGCAACTGTACAAAAAAGAAAGGAAGGTCCTTCTGTGAAAAGCCCTCTCTCCATGCAACTATCATCTTCGAAAAAAGTTTCTCATACCATTTTGCCGACCGAACCGCCATATCCCCTTCTCCCTGATACCATAAGATGCCTGCCAGCGGGAAATCACGAAGGGGGGCAATATAGCCATTATAATAAACAGAACCATCCATACCTGCAGCAGCATCGATAGGAAGGCTTTCATCAAGGGCTTTTCTGTATATGTCCCCTGGCAGCCATGCACTGACTGTCGTTGATGCGCGTGATAAATTCATGACCCCCACCGGTACTTTCAGCTCTTTGTTCAGCCCGACCCCGAAATAATGAGCGATTGCAGAATAGCATCCGTTCAGGCCGGGGCGCACCGGTTCCCAGATAGCCTTGGCCACATCCCATTGAGGTTTTCCGGAGATCCCGGCATAATAGGCCATCAGGATACGTACATCCGGGAAGTTGGCTGCAGCAATATCCTCACTGCCTCCTTCAGAATCCTTCAGCCACCATCCTGCGTTAGACTGCCCGGAAAGAAGCCAAACCTCTCCGACCATAATGTTTGAAAATACCAGCGTACGATCGCTTCCTTTTACTTTCAGGATATAAGGTCCTCCAGCCGACATCGGTTCCAGTTCGATCCGCCATTCCCCATTCCTGACGACCGTCCTGGCTTCCTGGCCTGCGAAACTGACGGTGATAGGATCTCCCTCTTTACCCCGCCCCCATATAGGGACTTTTTTCTGCTGCTGAAATACCATATTGCTATTAAAAAACTGGGGCATAACCGTTTCGTTAAAAAGATTCGGCCTTATCCGGGCGTATGGGATTCTAATTCTCCGTACTATCTCCTCCCATTCTTCTCCGGTAATATTTTTCTTGGGTTTGAAGGCATCTGTTCCTGAATACGGTAGCAGACCCAAATGGAAGGATGCAGCCACCCGAACGATCATATTATCATCGGTCACATCCCCATCTGAAAAAAATTCTCGGAAAGTTTCTGGGTCTGCGTCTGGTTCTTCTACTATCGATCTGGATGCGAGTACAGCTGCGACTTCTCTTGTCATGGGCCCTCTGAAGTTGAATTTATCTTCCTTTTGAAGGATGCCTCGTCTTCTCGCCTCGCGAATATATGCAGCGAGAGGATCCAGCCAGCCGGGTTTGACCTGCATACCCATGGTTTCCAGAAGCATTTTCATGCCTTCCGCCACGGAAATCACCTGTTTGTCTGCCTGAGGCCGTTCTATTTCCAGGGATGCAGGCACCTCATTGTCATTCACTGATTCTGCCAGGCTTTCCAAAGCCAGATGAGTTATCACCAGTTGCGAGGTGGTGCATCGGATCGCCGAACTGCCCAATAGGATCTCTCCGGGATCATCCTTCTGGTATTGAATGACTTCCCGGTTTTCTGTATAGACAAACAGAAGCTGATCTACTGCTTCCGGTGAATCC
>DOHE01000249.1 GCA_003535395.1 Clostridiales bacterium
CGGGTCACAACATTTTCCAGTTCCTGGTAGGGAACTTCACCGTCGATCAGGATCTTTCGAGTGGATGCGGTATCTACGTTGAAATCCTGCTTGCAGCGCAGATCGATCTGGTACAGTCCATCCTGCTGCACATCGAATTCCCAGGTGACCCACATTCTGGAATAACGCCAGTTAAGTCCTCCCAGCGTATTGAGCTTCAGTTTTGTGAGATGATAGGGTTCCGTAACGGGAGAAGACCGGTCCGACCTGGCATACAGCACCGGATCGGATTTGTACACAGCTCCTTCTGCCTGGATCTTGATCTGCTGGCCCTGGGAATCCCGGACGCCTTTGGATGCAAGAGAAGCCATGTATTGGGCGTAGGTGGGAGTCGGTTTTTCCTGCTTTAAGGTGATGGTGTTGATGACTACCGGTTCCCGGATGGAATTGAAGCGGAGGGTATGCTTCCCGGCGGTGAAATAAAATTTAAAGTTGGACATGGTATAACCCAGCGTGCCGGAAACATATGTATCGCGCCACATGGGCTTTTCCACCTGGTTGGGACGAAATTCGTTGCCGTCACTGGTGACGATTTTCTCACCCTTGTCCCCCCAGACCCGGGAAAGGATGAAGGACCGGGCGCCTTCGAAGGGAAGGTCGCCGTCGACGTACAGTTCCCGTTCAATGGTACTGCTCTTTCCCTTGATAGGATAATACTGAAGCAGGATATTGTAGAAGCCGGTTTCCGGCACATCCACTTCCCACTCGATACCGCCCTCATCTCCCATGCGCAGGAACGGACCGGTTTTCCCGCCCAGGTCTGCAATGCTTTCGACCTGCATGCCGTTGTAAAGGGTTTTGTAGTCAACAGCATTGATCACGACTTCTGTTGCGGGACTCAAGGCTCCTTTGTACTTTTCCAGGTAGACTTCGTAGGAGTCCTTCTTGTATGTATTTACCAAACCAGGTGCCTGCGATGCGGTTGAGGTGCCCGCAGTACCCTCCTTCCCCGTGGCGGTGCCGGATGTGGCGATGACCGTCATATTGAGGGAGGAAGCCAGCAGCAAAGGAACAAGGAACCATGCTGAAATCCTTTTTAGAGCCGTTTTCCTGTTCAATTCCAACTCCCCTTTACTTCGAGATCTTGTGTTTTTATACGTAAAAATCAGAGGTTTGAATCCACGGGTCCACAACGAACAGGATTATACCAAAGATTTTGTCAATTTGTCAAACAGTTGGATGCGGAATTTTGTGGAATTTTAACAAAGCCCCTTCCTCCTCTGCCCGAATCGTGCAGCCGGGCGGAAGATCCTGTTTTAAGATCATCTCCGCCAGCGGGTCTTCCACATACCGCAGGATGGCCTTGCGAAGCGGTCTTGCGCCATACTTGTCGTCCGTTCCCATCCGGATCAGGAAGTCTCTGGCGCTATCCTCCAGTGTCAGTACCACATCACGGCGGTCCAGTTCCCCCCGGACCTCTTTGAGCATGAGGTCCATGATCCGGAACAGCTGCTCCCGGGTCAGCCGTTCGAATACGATGGTCTCATCCACCCGGTTTAAAAATTCCGGCCGGAAGTTGTTTTTAAGAGCTTCCTGCACCTTTCGGGCCGTATCCGGTGCCCCGCCGCTTTCAAAACCCATTCCCGGGCCTTTGGCATCCGTGCCCAGATTGGTCGTCATGACGATAACAGTATGGGCAAAACTCACCCTGCGGCCCTGGCTGTCTGTGAGCCGCCCGTCATCCAGGATCTGCAGCAGCATATGGTATACATCGGGATGCGCCTTCTCCATCTCGTCAAACANNTTTTCCATGTATTCGGACATGTCCAGGCGGATCAGGGCTTCTTCACTTTCAAACAGTTCCTCCGCCAGAGCTTTCACCAGTTCTGTTTTGCCTACGCCCGTAGGCCCTGCAAAAATAAATGAAGCGGGCTTCTTCTTTTTTCCGAATCCCACCCGATGGCGGCGGATTGCCCGGCTCAGCGCGGCAACAGCCTGATCCTGGCCGATGATGCGGCGGTGCAGATTTTCCTCCAGATCAAGCAGGCGGCTGCTCTCCACTGCGGTGATCCGCTGGACGGGGATGCCGGTCCAAGCTTCCACCACGCGTGCCACGTCGGTTTCCGTAAGGATATACGGGCCGCAGCAGCGCCCGGCCTCCTGAATACGCTGTTTCAGCTGGCACTCGCGGACTTTAAGGTCCGCGGCTTTCCGGTAATCTTCCATATTATCCGCAAGAACGGCATGTTCCTTCTGCCGCTGCACATGCTTTAATTCTTCCTTCAGCGTTTCCAGTTCCACCAGGGCGTTATTGTCCAGGTTGGCCCGGGCCCCGGCTTCATCCAGCAAGTCGATGACTTTGTCCGGCATGTACCGGTCGTGGATGTAGCGCCGGGCAAACTCCACCGCCTTGGTCACCACCTCATCCGGGATGAGGATATGGTGATAATTTTCATACCCGGCCCGAAGACCCTGGATCATGACGATCGTTTCCGCTTCCCCGGGCTCCTGAACCATTACAGGCTGAAACCTTCTTTCCAGCGCAGCGTTTTTCTCAATATGCTTCCGGTATTCCGTCAGGGTGGTAGTGCCAATGACCCGCACCTCTCCGCGGACCAGGGCGGGTTTCAATATATTGGCCGCGCTCATCCCGGAATCCGTATCTCCGCTGCCTGCGATGGTATGAAGTTCGTCGATGACCAGGATCATGTTTTCATGGGCTGCTGCTTCGTCCAGCAACCCCTTCATGCGAGCTTCGAACTGGCCCCGGAACTGGGTGCCGGCTACCATGGCCGCCATGTCCAGCACATGAAACTGGCAGCCTGTCATGCTCCGGGGCACCCGCCCCTGTACCACCCGCAGAGCCAAACCTTCCACAATCGCCGTCTTTCCCACCCCCGGCTCCCCGATGAGCACCGGGTTGTTCTTGGTCCTGCGGTTCAGGATCTGAAGTACCCGATCCATTTCCCGATCCCGGCCCAGCACCGGGTCCAGCTTGCCGGCCGCTGCCTTTTTCGTCAGATTGACAGAGTATTTTTCCAAAAATTTATAACGCCTGCGCTCCGCCTTCTTTTCCGTTGTGTCCGTGACTGTGTTTTTTTCTTCCCCATTCTCCTCGTCCGCATCCATCTCCGGATCCAGTTCGGTCAGCGAAGTTTCGGCACTCTCCAAAAAACTGCTGATCGTCTGGTTTACAGAGTCAAGATCCGTATCCGACATGCCGCTGCGGGCCAACAGGTCGTTGATGGGACCGATGTTCATTTTTCGGGCGCATTCAAGGCAAAGAGCCTCGTCCGCATGGTGCCCGTTTTCTACTTTGGAGACAAAAATCACTGCCGCATTGACCTTGCACCGGCTGCATTTGATCATACCTGTTCACCGCCCTCTACCGGCACTGCCGGATTCCTGATTATGTTTTTATACATAGTTTCTTCCTTTATATATATATACATAACTGT
>DOHE01000008.1 GCA_003535395.1 Clostridiales bacterium
CGGTGATCCGCGAGGGAGATATTCTGGTGCGTTATGGCGGTGAGGAATTTCTTTGTATCCTTCCGGGTGCTTCCCGGCAGGATGCGTACGAAATTGGCGAGCGGATGCGAAGAATCGTCCAGGACGGAGTTCTGGACCTTGGAAGTCAGCAGATCCGGATGACCATCAGCGCCGGAGTCACCTCCTACCCCGAAAGCGATTTTAAAAATCCGGAAGAACTCATCAAGTGCGCCGATGAAGCCATGTACCTCGCAAAACAGGCCGGCCGGAACCGGGTCACAGCAAGGTGATCCAATCAACGGCAGTACCGGCAGAATCACGAATAAGACAACATGAAAGAATATACTTGTCATGAACCTTCTGTTCAAGATAAAATATGTCTTGGTCAGGAGGGAGTTCATGTTCGATCCCATTTGTGAACTGAAAAAATATGGAAATATTGATTTTAATCAGGAGCCGGGAAGCAAAGAAGAATCTGCCCAGGCGGGACTGCTTGCAATACTCAGGGACGAAATTGGTAGATTGTCCAGGGGACAGTTTCGTATGACACAAAAACTGGAAGATTTCTCGCAGGAAATCGTAGAGGCGGTGGAAAACAATACAGGACGGCTTGGTCAAATATCCGGGATGGTGGATGAATGCAGGGAAAGCAGGATATTGCTGGAAAAGGAACTTCGCATGATGCAAAAGGAAGCAGGCCAGATCATTAATGCATATGTGACCTCTATGGATCTTTTTGACCTGCTGACATCTCATTTAGAGGGGTCGGGGAACGAGTCATGGATGCAACAGGCGCGCATAGCGCGGGAAAAATCGATGGAAGCAGCATCCTATGCCGGTATTCGAACCGTCGGATTTCAAGGTGAGTTTTTCAATGACCAGATCCATGAAGCAATGGAAGCTGTTTCCAGTGAGAATCATCGCTATCGGGAAATCGTTGATGTTTTGGCAAAAGGATACCTATACAGGGATGTCGTGCTGAGAAAAGCCAAAGTGATTGTAAATAACAAAAAAGGAGCGGAAACAGCTGATGAAGAGATGTATTGGGATTGACCTTGGAACATCCACATCGGAGGTGGCTGTGCTCAAGGACGGACAACCTGTAATCATTCCAAATGACAAAGGGGAAAGGGTTATTCCTTCCGTTGTCTTTTTTGGGGAAGAAAACCAGGTGAAAGTTGGCAATGATGCCCGCAGTTATGCAGTACTGGAGCCGGAAAATACGGTTATTGAGGTGAAACGGCTCATGGGCTCAGGTCAGGTGGTGCGATGCAGAAATAAACGGATGTCTCCCAGTGAAGTGTCAGCCCATATCCTGGGGTATCTCAAACAATGTGCGGAAGAATTTCTGGGCGAAGAAGTGGACGAAGCAGTGATCACGGTTCCTGCTTACTTTACCAACGAACAGCGGGTAGCTACCCGGGAAGCGGGCGAACTGGCCGGTTTTCGGGTCGAGAGAATCATCAATGAACCCACGGCGGCGGCTTTGGCTTATGGAATAGATCATATCCAGGAGCAGGGAATCGTCCTTGTTTATGATCTGGGTGGTGGAACACTGGATGTGACCGTACTTGAGATATTCATGGGAGTGCTGGATGTCAAAGCCAGCAGCGGCAACAATGCGCTGGGAGGAAAGGATTTCGACGAGGCGGTGATCAATCGTATCGCTGATCGGTTTTTGAAAAAACACGGCTTGGACCTGCGGTATGACAAAAAGGCGATGTGGAGACTCAAAGAAGCCGTGGAACATGCAAAGATCCAGCTTTCAGACGCAAAATCTGCAAAAATTGATCTGCCGCTGATTGCTACTTCGGAAGGGAAATCACTCGGGCTCCACCACAACCTGTTAAGAACTGAATTTGAGGAAGTCATACTCGAAATGGTGAAAAGCACGTTTCTGTCTGTTGATAAGGCTTTGTCTGACGCAAACCTGACACCCGCGGATGTTCATACAATATTACTTATTGGGGGTTCCACCCGGATACCGCTGGTTCGCCGGTTGATTGCAGAAAAATTTGGAAAAGAACCCCGTTTTGAAGTCAATCCCGAAGAGGCAGTGGCTCTCGGCGCTGCCATTCAGTCAGGTATAAAACGGGGAGAATTACCGGATGACCGGAATCTTATTGTTACGGATGTCTGCCCGTATACACTGGGCGTCGAGGTTAGCAGAGAATTGGGAGGAATGAGCATCCCCGGATTTTTTGATCCTTTGATTAAAAGGAATACAACCATTCCAGTTACGGTGAAAAAAGAATACTGTACAGTACATGAAAACCAGCACGCCGTTCGGATCCGCGCTTACCAGGGGGATGCACAGTTTGTTTGTGACAATTGCTTTATCGGAAGTTTTCTCCTTGAAAATATTCCGCAAGCACCCGCAGGGGCAGAGGAAATTGATATCAGTTTTACGTATGATGTCAACGGGATTCTCGAGGTCAAAGCCGTATCCGTAAGCACGGGAAACAGCCGGGACATTACCGTCGACACCCGGAAAATCGAGCCGAACAAAGCCGAAAAAGTGAATATCGAATGGGAGAATTCGCGGTTTGCCAGAAAAGTAAAGTCCTTGATCCGGCACGCGGAACAGTTACTCTCAGATACCAAAATTGACCAACCGAAAAAGGAAGAAATTGGATATGTGCTGTATGACCTGAAAACAGCCTTGTCCCGAGAGGACGAACTGAGCGTGAAAAGGTTTGAGGATGAACTCACTGAACTTATATACGGAATAAATGAAGAGGTTTAGCCATGGCAGAAGAGGCAGGGTTTTTGCTGTACCATGCCGGAATGCGTGCGGTTTCGGAGAATCAGATTACTTATGCCCGGGAATGTTTTTCCAGCGCGGCAGAATGGGGTGTGGACAGTTCAAAGTGCCTGAATGCAGAAGGCCTTTGCAGTTATGATCTTGGGGATTATCCCAAGGCAAGGGATTGCTGGATCCGGAGCCTTCAATGCCAGGATCAGGACAATCCAGCCAGGATGTATCTGGAGCATCTGGAATCAGAAGAAATGAGCAGATGGATCCGGCAGATCAACATCGTGACGGAGACAATCGACAGAAGAAGCCCCCTGAAAGCCCTGATCCGACTGCAGGTTTTCCTTTTTAATGCCAAACGGAGGAAGCAGCATATCCCAATAAGACTGCTGAATATGAAGGGCCTGCTTTTGTGTCATTTTTCATTGAAGCATGCAGCATGGAAGACATGGTGCAGGGTTCTTGCCAGAGATCACACCAACCGGGATGCTGTAAGATATCTGGCTGTCAATGAAAGACGGGGAGGAATATAGGAGTGGGACAACCAAAGAACTACTACCAGATGTTGGAGATCGATGAAAATGCAACGCAGGATCAAATCAAAAAAGCCTACTTTGCGGCAGTAAGGAAATTTCCACCCGAAAAGGATCCTGAAGGTTTTAAAGGGATTCGTGAGGCTTATGATATTCTGTCCGATCCGGAAACGCGGAAGGAACATAACAGGATCCTGCATGCCGACCCCCGTTATGAGCAGTATTTTAAATTGGGGGAGCAGGCTTATGAATCGGGAGACTTGAAGCTGGCTGTTGAACATCTGAAAACTGCAAGAAAATATGCCTCCGGGAAACCCGGTCTTGCTGAAAGTCTGCTCGGAATAGTTTATATGAAGATGAAAGAGTATAAGAAGGCAACAGATATTTACGATATGCTGCAAGAATTCTACCCCGAAGAAGCAATGATTCATTTTAATCTTGCCTTTACCTTTTATAAGAGAGAAATGTACGTCCAGGCAGCCAGAATCTTTAAGAAAGCACTGGAATTGGATGAATACAAAGAAGATACCTGGTTGTTTCTGTTTGATTGTCTTTTTCATATAAAGGATTACAAAGAATGCCGAAAGCGGGTATGGGAATGCACCTGGCGATTCGGTGATCAGCCGGTATATTATTACAGGCTGACAGAAATGGATATACTGGAGAATAGGGTCGATCTCTTCAAGACGGATCTCCAATTGCTGGTCAAGCTGGCCCGTACTGACAAAGATAAAAAAAAGAATATAATCAGGAACCTGGTTGAAACCGCAGATGATCTGGTCGCAGATCTCAAGTTCGAGTTTGCAGTTATTATATATCAGCATTTAGTAAAACTGAGCCAAAAAAAGGAATTACGGATTAAGCAGACAAAGATCGAACAGTATGCAGCACTGCATGCACAATTGGAAATATTGAAGAAAAATCCGGTTTTTCGTCCACTCATTATCGATCATGCCGAAAGCCATCTGTTTAATTATGCAGTGACAGAAGGCATATACAAGATAGATACAGACGAAAAAAAAGAAATGGAGAATGAAAGAAAACACTTGGTGGAAATGAGCGAACGCCTTATCCGTGCACGACCCGGTTCTTTCCTTGACTCCATTCTAACAATTAAAAACGAATATCCCTTGATTTATGACCAAAATCGTGATTTTTATGACACCCTTGTGGAGAATCCACAAGGCACAGGCATAAAAGAGGCTGAGGTTCTGCAGGAAATGAAAGAAATGTCCAGACAGTATGGAATGAACATCGATTCCATCGAATCTTTGGATGAATTAAATTGTTGGACCCAGCCGACAGTCAACCAGAATCAGGCAGGAAGAAATGACCCCTGTCCCTGCGGCAGTGGACGTAAGTACAAGAAATGTTGCGGGGGAAGACACTAGTACTCACGCGGGCGATGCCCACTTTGGAGAGAGATCCCGGGCAGGCAACCGATTGGATGGATTGCGGCGGTTTCAGCTTCCGAAAGGCTGCATTTCCCCCTCCAGTTCCAATCGGATCACGGTATCCATTTCATCCGGCAACCGGGCGCCCGGGAGGGTGATGAAGGCATCCCCGGCGTATTCTCCTGCGTTCCAGGGTTTGGTCACCTTGATCTCCGTCATGTCGGATACCAGCCGTGCGCTTCGGATCTTGCCGCCAAGACCCCGGAAGTTAATTGGGCCGATGCCCCTGTCGTAAATGTGAGCATAGAAGTATTTTCCATTTCGGGTGTAGCGGCCCCATTCGGGTTTGGCCAGGCCTGCATTCCCGCAACTGTAAATCCCGTCGCTGTTCAATTTCATCCAGGTGCCGACTTCCTGAAGGATTTTCACCGACTCTTCCGGGATCTCTCCCTTGGCAGTAGGCCCCACATTCAACAGCAGGTTGCCGTTCTTGCTCACGCATTCCACCAGCGCCCGTATGACCTGCTCCGGGGATTTGTAGTCATGGTCAGACGAACAATACCCCCAGTGGTTGTTGAGGGTGATGCAGGCTTCCCAGGGGAGAGACTCCCCAGCTTCGTTTAAAATGCCTTCCGGGGGAATGATCTGTTCAGGAGAGGCAAAATCCCCGGAGTAGATTTCCGGCGTCGGGGATTTGATATTTCCGCCTAACCGGTTGTCAATGACGATCCAGGGTTGGAGGGAGCGGATCATTTCAACAAGTTTCGTGGCACCCCATTTTTCTCCGGTCATCTCGTTGTAGGAAAAGTCAAACCACATGACATCCAGTTTGCCGTAGTTGGAAAGCAGTTCTTTTACTTGGCCGTACATATAATCCACATAACGGGAAAAGTCCTGAGTCAGCGCCTTGTCCTTAAAGTCGGGATTGTCCCGCATGGGATGCTGCCTGTCTCCGAACATGGGATAATCTTCGTGGTGCCAGTCCAGAAGGGAATAATAAAGACCCACTTTCAGGCCTTCTGCACGAAAAGCATCGATATACTCACGCACCAGGTCCCGCCGGGCTTTGGTATTGGTGGCCTTGTAATCCGTCAGGGCGCTGTCGAAAAGGCAAAACCCGTCGTGATGTTTGGCCGTCATCACCGCATATTTCATGCCCGCTTCTCTGGCGATCCTGGCCCATTTTCGGGGATCGTACAGCGCAGGGTCGAATTCATCAAAAAATTTCTGGTAGTCTGTCACGCGGATGCGCTCTGTAGAACGGACCCATTCTCCCCTTGCGGGAATGGCATACAGCCCCCAATGGATGAACATGCCGAACCGGTCATGCAAAAACCACTCTGTGCGTTGAGTTCTTTCTTCAATGATACTGCTCATATCCATGCCTCCTGCCTGAATCATACATAAAATGCATTTTATCACGGAGCGAAACGCAAATAAATGCACAGAAGCAGCAATATTTTGTATGGAACTAGCAATTGCCATCCTTCCCGGGATATGATATAAACGGGGTATGGACAGGGTATTGATCGAAAATTATCTGGCAAATATCAAGGTCGATGTGATCATGGCTTCCTATACCTGCTGCTGGCGGGAATGGAAGGAACTGGATTATATCCCTTCATACAATAAATTTTATTTTATTTGCGGGGGAGAAGGCTGGCTGAAGATCGGGAATGAGGAGTATTATCCGGTCCCGGGTCAGCTGTGCCTCATGCCGGCCGGTGTGCTGCAGTCCTATTCCGCTATCAGCGATCAGCCGTTTGTCAAATACTGGTGCCATTTCACAGCAAAAGTAGGAGACAGGAACCTTTTTGACCTGATTCAAACGCCATTGATCATCGATGTGCAGGATCTTCGATCCATGCAAAGGCTTTTTACGGAACTGACGGAGCATCACAAGGTGTACACACTGTCCTCCATGCTGAAGGTACAGTCAGCGATCCTCGGGATCATCGCTGCTTTTATCGGGCAGTTTGGAGCCGGCATCCGGATCATACAGAACCGGAAAGAGGACAAGCTGGCGGAGATCCTGAAGTTCATCCAGGAAAACATGGCAGCCGATCTGTCCATTGAAAAGCTGTCAGCTGTCGCCCACTTCCATCCCAACCATTTCATCCGGTTTTTCAGGAAAAATACGGGGATGACCCCCATGCACTATTTAAGAAAAGTCCGGTTGGAAAAAGCCCGGAACCTGATCCTTGATATGGAGATGAGCATGGCCGAAATCGCTGAAGCCGTGGGGTACCGGGAATCCTCCCATTTTTCCAGGGATTTTAAATCCTATACGGGCTATTCCCCGTCTGACTTCAAAAAGGCACTGCATCATTTCTGCAAGGTGTAATCATATTTTTCGCTTCTCTCTTGGGCAGTTTGCATCCAGCCGGACTTGTACGGTATGAACCAGCCCGTCATCTGTCAGCGGGAATCCATTGACCGGCTGTTCCAAGCCATCCAGCAGAAGGGAGGAAACTCCCTGGCCGCCATTGGCATTCTCCACGCGGATCTCATACAGGGTATTGTTTGTGCCATGCCGGTATTCCAGGCTGAAACCTGACCAGGATGTGGGCAGAACCGGATCTACTTTCAACATATTTCCTTCTTTGCGGATCCCCAGCAGCCATTCCACGATGGTTCGGTACATCCAGCCGGCGGAGCCTGTATACCAGCTCCATCCGCCCCTGCCAACGAAGGGTTCCCGAAAATAAACATCCCCGGCCAGCACATAGGGTTCCGATCCGTAACGTTGGATGGATTTAGGGCTTGTCCCGGATTTAACGGGATTGATGATAGAAAGGATCCTCCATGCGCTGTCGCCGTCCCGAAGCATGGCATGCGCCATGGCCAGCCAGACCGCGGCATGGGTATACTGGCCTCCGTTTTCCCTAAGACCCGGCAAATACCCCTTGATATATCCCGGGTCCAGGGCCGTCTTGTCAAAGGGCGGGGCCAGCAGCAGCACCACATCTTCTAAAGGACGGACCAGGTAACGATCCGCGATAGCAATGGCTTTTATGGCACGGCGCAGGTCACCGCCTCCGGAAAGCACACTCCAGGACTGTGCGATCAGATCGATTTTACATTCGTCATTATCCTTGGAACCCAAAGGTTTGCCATCGTCAAAATAGGCCCTTACATACCATTCCCCGTCCCAGC
>DOHE01000060.1 GCA_003535395.1 Clostridiales bacterium
GATCTTCATAGCCTGAGCATCCGCGTGGTCCATACGGATCTTGATCGACGGGGCGGATTTGAATGTTCCGATCCGGTACTCAATGCGATCCAGCGGAATGCGGAATGGTCCACACTGACGAATTATCATGGCATCCCGACAGACTGTCCTCACAGGGAAAAGAATGGATGGACGGGGGATGCCCAGCTTTCAGCGGAACAGGTGCTGCTGAATTTTGCGCCGATGACCGCCTATATCAAGTGGATGCAGGACTTTGTGGATATCCAGCGCCCCAGCGGGCAGCTTCCCGGCATTATCCCCACGGGCGGGTGGGGATTCAACTGGGGGAGCGGTCCTGCCTGGGACAGCGCGATCGTGCTCATTCCCTGGTATATCTACGTCTACTGTGGAGACACAGGGATCCTGGAAAGGATGTATGAGCCGATCCGGAAGTATGTGGACTATATGACATCGATGTCCAGCGGCCACATCGTAGATTTTGGACTTGGGGACTGGTGCCCGCCGGAAGCGAAAAAAGTCGGCAACTGCCCGACGGTGGTGACGGATACCGCTTATTATTATACGGATGCACGGATCCTTTCCCGGATCGGGGAGATCCTTGGGAAATCGGAAGAGGCTGCCCGCTACCGCGAACTGGCCACGAATATCCGAAATGCTTTCCGGGAGCGGTTCCTGGCCCGTGAGAACGGACAACTGACCGGCATGACCGCAGGGAACAGTCAGACCGCCCTAAGCTGTGCTCTTTTTCAGGGAATGGCAGAGCCGGAGGAGGCAGAGGTGCTGGCCGGATTTCTGGTACAGGAAGTGGAACGCTGCGGATACCATATCGACAGCGGGATCCTGGGCGCCAAATATGTGATGCATGCCCTGACAGAGGCAGGCAGGACCGATCTTGCCTATCGGAACGCCGTTAATCCGGAATACCCGGGATGGGGGAACTGGATCGCCCGGGGAGCCACGACATTATGGGAAGACTGGGAAGGGAGATCTTCCTTGAATCATCATATGTTCAGCGACATTTCCGCCTGGTTCTACAAGGCGCTTGCGGGGATCCGGCCCGATCCGGATCATCCGGGTTTCAGGCATTTCTTCGTATGCCCGGGCCCGGTGGAAGGCCTGACCTGGGTAAAGGCATGGCACCATTGCGGATACGGCAGGATCGACTGCAGCTGGCAGATCGTGGACGGGGAGTTCAAACTGACATTGAAAGTCCCTGTTGGCTGCATCGCCACCCTGCAATTGCCTCAGGGATGTTGCGGAGATGTGGAAATCTCCCTGCCGGATGGCAGCATGGAGGTTCGACCGGCGGATGAAACGCTGCTTCAGCCTGCAGGCGGCAAGGCTGGACAGGGGTATATGGCCGGCCCTGGAGAGTGGATGATCCGCTGCGAAATCATCGATGCCAGCCACAAGGACGAGTAAGGGCGGGCAACCTGCCGGGCGAGTTNNGCCCGGCAGGCCACCAGTCTGACAAGCTACCTCCCGCCGCCACGGACAGTCCGCTCGCGCCCGCTCGTGAATTTTCTATTGAAATCTGGTCGATTCAGCATTATAATGCTTAAAAAAGTCGCGGACGGCATAGAATGTTGCATGACTCCGGCCAACACCGGCGCAGCCCCGTCAGCAGCCCGCCGACAACTCCGGCAGCACCGGCGCAGCCCCAAGGCAAGTTATGGAAAGGGTGGACAAAGAAATGGGAGGAACCACAACGCACAACACGAACAACGCCCACGGCAGTCACAGTCACAATGCACACAACGGGCAAAAAGAAGCCCATCATCACTATATGACATATGAAGGGCTCAAAAATCTGGAGGCGCGGCTGGAGGAGCTTAAAACGACGGTACGCAGCCAGATCGCGGAACGCATCAAGCAGGCTCTGGCCTTTGGCGACATTTCCGAAAACTCGGAGTATGATGAAGCCAAGAATGAGCAGGCCCGAGTGGAAACCGAAATTGCCGAGATCGAAGCCATTCTTAAAAATGTGAAGATCATTGATGAGGACGACGTGCGCACGGACATCGTCAACCTTGGTAATAAGGTGCGAATCCAAAACATCGAGACCCAGGCGGAGAAACATTATATGATCGTAGGCTCCTATGAAGCTGACCCGCTGAACAACCGGATCTCCGATGAATCCCCCTTGGGCAGGGCCATTATCGGGAAGAAAATGAATGCGGAGGTGGAAGTTCTGGCGCCGTCCGGCAAGATCAGGTACCGCATCCTCGAAATCTCAAAATTCTAAGCCCGCGAACCCGCCACAACCCGGCAAGCCGGCAGCCCGCCAGCCCACTAAAGCCGCCAGCCCGCCACAGCCCGGCAAATCGATAAAGAAGGCAGGAATCCGCCATGCAGCAGGACCCCCAGGCCGGCACACCCCTCCCGGATCATGCCGACCCTGTCATCCTCACCGAGGAAGAATTGAATGAAATACTCACCATCCGCCGGGATAAACTGGCGGATCTGAAAGCGCGCGGAAGGGATCCCTTCTGGCAGGTGCTCTATCCCGTGGATAATACCACCTCCAACATCCACGCCCGCTTCGACGAACTGGAAGGCAAACCCGTTTCCATCGCCGGCCGCATCATGTCCCGGCGCATCATGGGCAAGGCTTCCTTTTTTGACCTCCACGACCGGGACGGCAAGGTGCAGGTGTATGCCCGCATCGACGCGCTGGGGGAGGAAGTATACGAAGAATTCAAAAAAATGGATTTAGGCGACCTGGTGGGATTGCAGGGCGAGGTATTCCGCACCCACAAGGGTGAAATTTCGGTAAAGGCGAACGAAATTACGCTTCTGGCGAAATCCTTGCGCCCCCTGCCTGAAAAATGGCACGGCCTAAAAGATGTGGATCTTCGTTACCGGCAGCGTTATCTGGATTTGATCGTGAACCCGGAGGTGCGCAGGACTTTTATCCTCCGCAGCCGCATCCTCCGGGAACTGCGCGGTTTTCTGGACGAACGGGGATTTCTGGAAGTGGAGACTCCGATCCTTGGCACCATCGCCGGAGGGGCCAATGCCAGGCCCTTCATCACCCACCACAATACCCTGGACATGGATATGTTCCTGCGCATCGCGCCGGAGCTTTATTTAAAGCGCCTCATCGTGGGCGGCCTGGAGAGGGTTTACGAGATCGGCCGCAACTTCCGCAATGAAGGCATTTCCATCAAGCACAACCCTGAGTTTACCGCCTTTGAGCTGTACGAGGCCTACCGGGACTACAACTATATGATGGATTTCGTCGAGACTCTGATTTCGACGCTGGCGAAAAAGGTGCTGGGCACCACTACCATCACCTACCAGGGAACGCCCATCGAGCTGGCCGCACCCTGGCGCCGGGCCACCACCCTGCAGCTGGTGCAGGAAGCCACCGGCATCGATTTCGACCTCATCGAAACTCATGAAGCCGCCCGAAAGGCCGCACAGTCCATCGGCGTGCATATCAAGCCCGATGCCACCTGGGGCCTGGTGCTCAACGAGGTGTATGAAGCCAGGGTGGAGCACACCCTGATCCAGCCGACCTTTGTTATCGACTTCCCCGTGGAAATTTCGCCCCTGACGAAAAAGAAGGTAACGGATGCCCGGCTTACGGAGCGGTTCGAAGTGATCATAGGCGGCCGGGAATACGGCTGTGCCTATTCGGAGCTAAACGACCCCATTGACCAGAAGGAGCGGTTTTTGGATCAGGCCCGCCGCCGGGAAGCCGGCGACGAGGAAGCCAACATGATGGACGAGGACTTTGTGACCGCCCTGGAGTACGGCATGCCTCCCACAGGCGGCCTGGGCATCGGCATTGACCGGCTGGTGATGCTGTTTGCCGACGCTTATTCCATCCGGGACGTACTTCTGTTCCCGACAATGAAAAGTATGAAATAGAAGAAACAGGCCATGTAAATACCGGGGGTGAAGCACATGGACAGGAACGAAGCGTTGTCGGTGCTGGGACTTGGGGCGGATGCGACCCCGGACGACGTCGAGCGCCGTTACGCGATCCTGATGAAGCGCAACGACCAGGTGCAGCGCGAGTCGGGAGAAACAGAGAGCGCAGAATTTGTCCGGCAGACCCGGGCCTACCAGTTCCTCACCCTGGGCGAACTGCCAGAGGAAACCCGCCCCCGGAGCCAGTCCGAAAAACTGGGCAACTTCTGGCATTATTACAAAGCATGGATCCTGATCCTGCCGGTGGTACTGGTATTTTTCGGCTATCTGCTCGCCGACGCATTCCTGC
>DOHE01000282.1 GCA_003535395.1 Clostridiales bacterium
GGCAGGAGGATATGGATGACTTGATCTCCATAGGTACCATCGGACTAATCAAAGCCATCAATACCTTCAACAACCGCAAGGGGGCCAAGCTAGCAACTTATGCAGCAAAATGCATCGATAACGAGATTTTAATGCAAATCCGATCAAGCTCCAGGCGAAAAGGGGAGATTTCACTGCAGGACCCTATCGGACAGGACAGCGAGGGGAACGAGATCACGCTCTGCGATGTGATATGCAAAGATCAGGATACAGTGATTGAAACGGTTAATGCCCGGATCAATGCAGAAAACCTGCACGAAGGGATCGGAATGTTTCTGACTCCACGTGAACAGACGGTGATCCGGCTAAGATACGGAATCCCGGATGGCCGTGAACGGACACAGCTGGAGGTTTCATGTCTTATGGGTATTTCCAGGTCTTACATCTCCCGCATCGAAAAAAAAGCCATGATGAAACTGGCCCAGGGTTTGGGAATCCGGATATCATAAGGAATGCATGAGAAGCACATGAGAAGCACAGGAGATACATGATATATGTATTGACATTGCAAAACATACCCATATAATGTATTCAGCGGTCTTTTCGAACCAAACTGATTCATATGCAAGGGGATACATAATATGGAAAACAGAAGAACAAAAGTTGTTATTATCGGAGCAGGTTTTGTCGGATCATCTGTAGCTTTTGCAATTGTAATGTACAGGACAGCGGATGAACTTGTGCTAATTGATGCAGACAAGGAAAAAGCCATCGGGGTGGAGTTGGATATTAATCACGGGATCTGTTTTATGGGACAAATGAAGGTATATGCCGGAGATTATCCGGATATTGTGGATGCGGATGTTATCGTCATCACTGCAGGGGCAAACCGGAAACCTGGTGAGACTCGTCTGGACCTTGCCCGAAAAAACATGGCCATCATGCAGGATATCACTTTCAATATTATCAAATATTATAATCGTGGTGTCATCCTTGTGGTATCCAATCCGGTGGATGTACTGACTTATTTCGCAAGCCGGTGGTCCGGACTTCCGGAAGGCAGGATCCTGGGCACCGGTACGGTACTGGACAGCGCCAGATTCAGATATCTCTTGGGGCAAAAGCTGGATGTGGATGTAAAAAATGTTCACGGTTATATCATTGGCGAACACGGGGATTCGCAGTTGCCTGCATGGAGCGCGACCCATATCGCCGGCATCCAGGTTGACAATTACTGTCAAAATACAGGGATTTCTTTTGACATGGAAGAGAGAACCAAGTTAGCCAATGAAGTTATGACTTCCGGAGCGATGATCATCCGATACAAAGGAGTTACGAACTACGGGATCGCTGTGGCGGTAAACACCCTTGTGGAAACCATTTCCAAGAATCAGCATACTATCCGTACCGTATCCGCTCCTGTAAACGGAAAATACGGAATATCAGGGGTTTCCCTAAGTTTGCCGTCCATCGTGGGTTCCGAAGGGATCATCCGGGTCATAGAACCGGAATTGACCATGGATGAAATCGAGAAACTGCGCCGTTCCGCCAACCAGATCACTGCCACTCAGGATGAACTCAAACGACTGGGGTATGACACCAATAGGCTGATGATCACCTGTTGATGAAGGGGGAGCAAGCAAATGAATCAAGTTCTGGACATGCTGTCTCTTCGAAAAGCCATCGAATCGGAAGGCTATATTTTTGATGAGGATTTCCTGGTCACACTGCATATTGCCCTTCAATTGGGGAAACCCCTGCTCATCGAAGGCGATGCCGGGGTAGGAAAAACAGAAGTCGCAAAAGTCGTTTCCGCCGTGATGGAGATCCCGTTGCTGCGTTTGCAGTGCTATGAAGGATTGGATGAGTCCAAGGCCTTGTATGAATGGAATTACCGAAAGCAGCTGCTTGCACTTCAGCAGCTTAGGGAAATAGAAGGTCCCGTCTCAGAGAAAGAGCATTTCTCCCGGTTGCCGGAGCTTTTCAGCGAGGAATTCCTGCTGGAAAGACCTTTGCTTCGGGCAATCCGAAGTAAAACCCGTACCGTTTTGCTCATTGACGAAATTGACAAGGCAGATGAAGAATTTGAAGCTTTCCTGCTTGAAGTCCTCTCTGATTTTCAGATCTCCATCCCGGAGTTGGGCACATTGAAAGCAGTCAGGATCCCAGTCGTGATCCTGACAAGCAACAACAGCCGGCAGTTGACTGAAGCGTTGAAACGCCGCTGTGTGTATATGCATTTGAATTATCCGGATGTTGAGAAGGAAATGCGCATCATTCGATCCCGGCTTCCGGGCACTCCGGAACGCTTGATCCGGGATGTGGCCCGGGGTATTGCCTGTCTGCGTGCAAATGAACACATATATAAAAAACCATCCATTGCCGAAACTCTGGATTGGGTGGCCGCATTGACTGCCATGGGAAGAGAAAGGCTGGATCAAAAATCCTTGCAGGAAACCCTGGGATTTATCCTCAAAAACAGAGAGGATATCGAAGAGGTCCAAAAAGAAGGAGCCATTGATGCCATCCTTTCTGGAAAATCTTGTTGAATTCTTTTATTCATACCGTATCGCCGGAGGTGCTGCCGGGATATCCGAAGTGCTTGATGCCATCAGAGCCCTGAGGTATATTGATTTGACAGACAAAGCCCAGGTACGCACGGCCCTTTTGGCCTGCCTAGCGAAAACCTGGCGGGAGCAAATGCTTTGCGGACGTGTGTTCGATCTGTATTTTCAGGATAAGAAAGAAAAAACAGAACAATGGGAAAGCCGGAAGGCTCTTGCTAAGCAGCGGGAATCCAGTCTTGAACAGGAGGCTTCGTCTCTGCAGTTTTTAGATGCGCCCCTGGAATTGACTGAAGAATTGAAAGAGGTATATTCTGCTTTGCCGGATGTGGAAAAACAGGTGGTGAAAGACTATCTTAACAAGACAAACCAGGCAAAAAACATGCGGGAAAATATGCGCCATGCTATCACACGTATTATCCAGGGAAAGCTGTCCCGGATGCAGCAGCAGCAGCAGCAGAATCCAGACAAAGGAACCGGTATGCAAAAGGCCGCTTTGGATTCAGAAGCCGGTATGATCGCGGCAGATGCCAGACAGACGGTGACGTCCGATGAAAACTTGCTGCAACAGCCGCTCATGCAAATTGAAAGCAGGGATATTCCCCGGGTCATCCGATTGATCCGGGAAATAACCAAAGAGATCATCGGCCGGTCAAACCGTAAATATCAACAGGCACACAAGGGATATCGGCTGGATTTCAAGCGGACTCTGCGTGCCGGAGCTCAGACGGGTTTTGTTCCTTTTTATTTGTATTATCGAAAAAAAAAGCCGGATAAAAGAAAAGTGATATTGGTAGCCGATATCTCATCCTCCATGCACCGGTACTCCGGATTCGTGTTGCTGTTCATGGAGCATATGCAATCTGCATTTGCTGTGACAGACAATTATGTATTCACTACCGAATGTCATCTTTTGGACAGACGACAGGGACATCTGATCGTCAACGGGCAGGCGCTGGACAGGATCACAGGTCGCGGTGGTACCAATCTCAATAGCGCTTTGC
>DOHE01000039.1 GCA_003535395.1 Clostridiales bacterium
CATCGGGTGCAGCGTGTACCGGAGACGGAAGCTTCGGGGCGCATCCATACTTCCACGGTAACGGTGGCGGTATTGCCGGAAGCGCAGGAAGTGGATGTGGAAATCAATCCTGTGGATCTGCAGATCGATACCTACCGGTCCGGTGGAGCCGGCGGACAGCATATCAACAAAACGGAATCTGCAATCCGTATCACGCATCTGCCCACAGGCATCGTCGTCACCTGCCAGGACGAACGATCCCAGTACAAAAACCGGGACAAGGCCATGCGGGTGCTCAGGGCCAAGCTGTTTGAGATGGAGCAGGAGAAAAAAGACCAGGAGATCGCATCCGCCAGGAAAAGCCAGGTGGGGACCGGGGACAGGAGCGAACGCATCCGCACTTACAATTTCCCGCAGGGACGGATGACGGACCACCGTATCGGGCTGTCCCTCTATAAACTGGAGGAGATCATGAACGGAGACCTGGACGAAGTCATCGATGCCCTGGCAACGTCTGCCAAAATAAAGGACGACCCCTTGAATGATGGTTGAGAATCATGTAAAATCGAAGGTGAAAGGCAACTCATTCAGCGGAAGGAGAGATCGGCATGAGAATCGTGACAAGCGGTAAAAACATCGAGCTGACGGACGCCATCAAAACGCAGGTAGGCAGAAAACTGGGGAAACTGGAAAAGTTTTTTCCTGAGTCCACAGAGATGCATGTAACGGTAAGTGTTGAAAAAAACAGGCAGATCGTTGAAGTGACCATTCCATTCAACAGCGTGATCATCCGGGCGGAAATCGCGGATACGGACTTGTATGCCGCCATCGACAAATCCGTGGATGTGATCGAAAGACAGATCCGCAAAAACAAGACCCGCCTGGAGAAAAGGCTTCATCACGGAGCGCTGGACAAGGAAAACTACATGATACGTGAAGAAGTGACGGAGGAAAAAGAATACAACATAGTCAGGAACAAGAAGATCATCGTGAAGCCCATGACCACGGAAGAGGCGATCCTGCAGATGAACCTGCTGGGCCATGAGTTTTTCCTCTACCAGGACGCGGATCAAAAAAAGATATCAGTGGTGTATCGGCGCCGGGACGGGAATTATGGAGTGATTGAGCCGGAGGCATAGGATGCAGCGTTCCCTTTGCCAGAAAATGGCCGGGGGAGATCCGGTTTGAATTATATGGATTTTCAGCGCGGGGGGCTTGGCCTGAAAACGGCCGGGCCTTCTTTTACAGAACGGAAGGAGCAGCAGACATATGGATCTTTTCAGGGGATTGAATCCGCAGCAGGCGGAGGCGGTGCGACATACGGAGGGGCCTTTGCTGATCCTTGCCGGTGCGGGTTCAGGGAAGACCCGGGTATTGACTCACCGGATCGCATACATGGTCATGGAAAAGAAAGTGTCGCCCCATTCCATCCTGGCCATCACATTTACCAATAAGGCTGCCAGGGAAATGAAAGAACGCGTGGAAAATATTCTTGGCCGCAGCACGAACGGTCTTTGGATCTCAACCTTCCATTCCATGTGTGCCCGGATACTCAGGCAGGAGATCCACACCCTGGGATATACCCGCACATTCACCATATATGACCAGGATGATCAAAAGACCCTGGTGCGGGACTGTTTCCGTGAACTCAATCTCAATGACAAAGACAGGCAATTCGATCCCGGCGTTGTGGTGGACCGCATCAACCGGGCCAAGGATGCCTGTGTGTGGCCGGATACATACGAAGGACACTTCCGGGAGGATTTTCGCAGCGGACGGGTAGCCCCGGTATACCGATTGTACCAGCAGAAACTAAAAAAAAGCAATGCTCTGGATTTCGGCGATCTCATCGCCCTGACGGTGCGCCTCTTCCAGGAAGATTCCAAGGTGCTGAAGTCTTACCAGGACCAGTTCCGGTACATCCTGGTGGATGAATATCAGGACACCAATCATGCCCAGTACCGCCTGGTGGAAATGCTGGCCAGACGCAGCGGGAACCTTTGTGTGGTGGGGGATGATGACCAGTCCATTTATAGTTTCCGGGGAGCGGATATATCCAATATCCTGGATTTTGAAAAAGATTTCAAGGGATGCACGGTCATAAAACTGGAGCAGAACTATCGGTCAACGGTGAATATCATCAAAGCTGCGGGGCAGGTCATCGCCAACAATATGGGCCGGAAAAGCAAGACTTTATGGACGGCGAATCCTGAAGGCAGCCGGATCAGCATTATCAAAGCGGAGAATGCTTACGATGAAGCGCGGCAGATCACTTCCCGGATCCGGCACGAATGCGCTTCCGGCACGCACAGTTTTGGAGACTATGCCATATTATACCGGATCAATGCTCTGTCCCGTGTGCTGGAAGAATCCCTGCTGGCGGAGGGAATCCCTTATACCATTTATGGAGGTATCCGTTTCTACGACCGCAAGGAGATCAAGGATGTGCTGGCCTATATCCGGTTTTTAGTCAACCCCGGAGATGTGTTGAGCCTGCGGCGGATCATCAATGTACCGGCCCGGGGCATCGGCGCCGTCACCCTGTCCCGGATCGAACAGACTGCAGCACAGCTTGGCATCAGCATCCTGGAGGCGGTGGAGCACCTGAAGTCGGACCCCGCTTCAAAACGCGCTTTCATAGCGCTGGACGGGTTTCACCGCCTGATCTCGCAGCTCATGGCCCAAAAGGACCGCGTTCCGGTTCATACCATGATCGAAAGGGTTCTGGAAGAAACAGGGCTGGTCAAGGAACTTGAGCAGCAGGACCATGATACAGAACATGACCGGGCAGGAAATGTACGGGAGCTGGTATCCCTGGCCAGGGACTTTGAAGACCAGGCCAGCACAGGTCTGGAAGAATTTCTGGAGCATGTGGCTCTGGTTTCCGACACAGACCGCATGGGGCCGGACAGCGAGAATGTGACTCTGATGACCTTGCACAGCGCCAAAGGGCTGGAATTTCCGGTAGTATTTCTGGCCGGCATGGAGGACGGCATCTTTCCGTCCCAGCGGTCCATCGGCAGTTCATACCAGACCGAAGAAGAGCGAAGGCTGTGCTATGTAGGGATCACCCGGGCAAAGGAACGGCTCATCCTCACCCATGCCAGGGAACGAATGCTGTATGGATCCACCCAGGCCCAGCAGCCTTCCCGCTTTTTAAAAGAGATCCCGGCGGATTGCTGTGATGCCCCGGGCCGCCCGCCCCGAAAAAAAGATACCGTCACGAGCCAGGACAACCGACAGACCCTGAAACCCGGAGACCGGGTACGGCATAAAAAATTCGGCCCGGGAGTTGTAACGGCAATGGTACCGAACAGGGACGATCTCTACATCACTGTGGAATTTGACGATGCAGGGATCCGCAGGTTTCTCGGATCCCTGGCCAACCTTGAAAAGCTTGGATAATGCCGGGTTTAGCGGCAGGTTTAGCGGCAGGGGTTTAGCGGCAGGAGACTTTATTTCCCGGAGCCGCTTGACAAAAGGCGACACCTTGTTGTATTATCATAGCCAAATGCTTTAGCATACTAATATGATGAAGCGAAAAAGCGATAAAGCGATAAAGCGAAGAGAGGAGGGACAGCATGGGCAAATGGAGTATATACACTCCGGACGGGATCCCCGATATCCTGTTTAAGGAATGCCGGGAAAAGCGGGTTATGGAGGAAAGGATCCGGCATCACCTTATGTCCTTCGGATACCAGGAAATCGAAACCCCTACTATCGAATTTTATGATGTGTTTGACAGAGAAGGCGGATTGGCCACCCAGGAAGCCATGTTTAAATTCTTTGACCAGGAGGGACGCATCCTGGTGCTGCGGCCGGACTTTACCGTGCCGGTGGCCCGGATCGCTGCCACCCGGCTCAAAGAAGGCGATGGGCCCTGCCGGGTTTTTTATGTGGGCAATGCTTTCCGGTATGACGAAAAAGGTGGAGGCAAGCGCCGGGAATTCACCCAGGCGGGAGTGGAACTGCTGGGCGCAGGAACTGTGGAAGCGGACGCGGAAGTCATCGCCCGGGCAGTATATTGCCTGAAAGCAGCGGGCCTTAAGGAATTCCAGATCGATATCGGACAGGTGGAATTTTTCAAGGGTCTGATGGAAGAAGCCGGTATCCATCCGTCGGATGCGGAGGAAATCAGGATCCTTATCGACAAAAAGGACTTTCTGGGTTTGAAAGACCTGGTGCGGGGGTATGAGTTGGAACCCGGGCTTCAGGAATTGATCCTGGAACTGCCCCGCATATTCGGGCCGGCTTCTGTTCTGGAAAGACTGGCAGGCCGACGGCTGAATCAAAGGTGCCGTAAGGCGCTCCGGAACCTGACGGAAGTTTATGAGATCCTGAAGGAATACGGGCTGGTTCGTCATGTATCCATTGATTTGGGAATGGTATCCAGTTTGAACTATTATACGGGCTTGATTTTCAAGGGATTTACCCTGGGTGTGCCGTACCCGGTACTCAGCGGCGGCCGCTATGACACTTTGCTGGGAACTTTTGGAAAATCCTGGCCGGCCACCGGATTTTCCATGGGGATCAATCTCATGCAGATGGCGCTGGGAACGGGTTCAGCGGAGCAGGAGGAAGGGGAGGCGGAGGTGCTGATCATCCGGGAGACCGGGCAGTCCTGTGCAGCTGCGTTTCGCCTTGCCGCAAGCCTGCAGCCGGTGATGGGAAGGGTACAGGCCGATGTGCTGGGGTATGACCTTCAAGCAGCGCTGCATTTTGCCAGGAACCGGCGGATCCCCTGGATCGCAGTGGCCAAAGCGGGCAGACCGGTCCTGGTTCGTGCAGAAACCGGACAGATTGAACCATTTCCGGCCGGAATCAGGGAAGATACAACGGAAGGGGGAGATTTGGAATGAAAATGCTCTCCGTAGCCCTGGCAAAGGGAAGACTGGCAGAACTCTCCCTGCAGTTTTTTGAAAAAGCGGGGTATGATGTTTCCATGATGAAGGAAGACTCCCGCAGGCTCATCTTCACCGATGAAGACCGCAGCATGCGCTTTTTCCTTGTCAAACCTTCGGACGTTCCCACATATGTGGATTATGGAGCCGCAGATGTGGGAATCGCCGGCTGGGACACCATTCTGGAGGAAGGCCGTTCCTTTTACGAGGTGCTCAATCTGGGGTTTGGTGCATGCCGCATGGTGCTGGCGGGTCCGAAAGAGTACGAGGGACGGCTTGACAGCCTCACCATTTCCAAAGTGGCCACCAAGTACCCAAACATTGCCCGGGAATATTTTCAAAGAAAGCGCCGTGAATCTGTGGAGATCATCCGCTTGAGCGGATCGGTGGAGCTGGCGCCGCTGGTGGGCCTGGCCCAGGTGATCGTGGATATTGTGGAAAGCGGAAGAACTCTTAAAGACAACGGCCTGGTCGTGCTGGACACCCTGACGGACATCAGCGCCCGGCTGATCGTGAACCGGGTGAGCATGAAACTGGAAAATGAGCGCATCGGAGCCCTTATTGAGAATTTCAGGCTTCAATTGGATAATAAAAAAGGAGGCACCCCATGAATATCCGTCTATACGACACCCGGACCGGATCCGGGGACAAGGGCGCCTTAAAGCAGTTCCTTCTTCGCCTGGAAGAACGGCGGGAGCAGAATATGTCCGCCGTGGAACAGACCGTCGCACAGATCCTGGACGATGTAAAAACCCGGGGCGATGCAGCCCTGCTGGCCTATACCCGCAAGTTTGACGGGGCGGATTTCAAATCACCGGAAGAGATGTGTGTCACCCGGGAAGAAATGGAGCATGCGCTGCGCCGGATTCCGTCTGCACTGCGTGACGCGNNTGCAAAATGCTGCGGCAAATATACGGGAGTTTCATGTCAATCAGGTGGAAAAATCCTGGTTTTCCACCCGGCCCGGTGTCATGCTGGGACAGATCGTGCGACCTTTGCAGTCTGCCGGCATTTATATACCGGCTGGCAAGGCGCCCCTCCCGTCCACAGTGCTCATGTGCTCCATCCCCGCCCGGGTGGCAGGGGTGCCCCGGGTAGTGCTGGTCACACCGCCCCGCCGGGACGGCACGGTGGATGATGCCATCCTGGCTGCGGCCTGCATCGCTAAGGCGGATTGCCTGTACAAGGTGGGAGGGGCCCAGGCGGTCGCTGCTCTGGCCTTCGGCACCTCTGCCATCCCGGCGGTGGACAAGGTGGCCGGGCCGGGCAGCATTTGGGTGAATGCTGCCAAGCGCCAGGTATTTGGCTATTGCGGCATCGACATGTTCGCCGGTCCCAGCGAGGTGGCCATCATCGCCGACGATATCGGGATCCCTGAATATATCGCCGCCGACATGCTCTCCCAGGCGGAACATGACGCCCTGTCCTCTTCGGTGCTGGTGACCGTATCGGAGCGGATCGCGATGGAGGTGACCGATTGCCTTGCCAAACAGCTGGAAAGCCTGCCGAAAAGAGAGACTGCCCGGGCGTCCCTGAATCAGTACGGAGCCGTGCTTCTTGTGAATGACCTTCAAGCAGCCGTGGATGCAGTGAACCGCATTGCGCCGGAACACCTGGAAATCTGCACCCGTTCCCCCCTGTCCCTGGTGGACGGGATCCTGAATGCAGGGGCTGTTTTTCTGGGCAATTACAGCCCTGAACCTTTGGGGGACTACCTGGCCGGGCCCAGCCATACCCTGCCTACCAGCGGTACCGGGCGGTTTGGTTCCCCTTTGGGGGTTTACGATTTTGTCCGGCGCTCCAGTCTGATCCAGTACGATCGGGAAGCTCTGCTTAAAGTTGCCGGGGATGTGGAGACCCTGGCGCTGGCGGAGGGTTTGTCCGCACATGCCGTCTCTGCCCGGATCCGGACGGAGCCGGGTCCAGGAATGGCCGAAGAAAAAAGAAAGGAAGAAAAGCGATGAGCCTTGCAAACCGCATACGTGCCTGCATGCATGGATTTGAACCCTATGACGCCAGGCAGGCTGAAAATTATATCGTCAAACTGGATGCCAACGAAAGCCCCTTTCCTCTCCCGGAACCGGTGAGGATAGAGTTGGCGGAATACTTTGCAGGAGGCGGGGACCTTAATCTTTACCCGGACGATCACTCGCTGACGCTTCGGGAAACCATTGCGGATCATTGGGGCCTCCGCCCGGAAAATGTTCTTGCCGGAGACGGATCCGATGGGATCATCGACATGATCGCCCGTCTTTTTGTGGATCCGGGAGATGCAGTGATCTGCCCGGAACCGTCCTTCAGCATGTACGCGGTGAGCACGAAGATCATGCAGGGCAGAGCCATTGCAGTGCGCCTGCAGCCGGAAGACGATTTTCGGTATGATGCGGACATGTTCATACGCCTGGCGAATGAACACCAGGCCAAGGTGCTTTACCTGTGCACCCCTAATAACCCAACCGGTGGCATCCTCCCGAAGGAGGAGACCCTGCGGGTGGCCCGGGAGTGCCCGAACACCCTTGTGGCAGTGGATGAAGCTTACGGGGAGTTTGGCGGTGAAACCGTGTTCCCGGCAAGTCTGGACTTTGGGAATGTAGTCGTGCTGCGTACATTTTCCAAGGCCTTTGGTCTGGCAGGGATCCGGTGCGGCTATGCTCTGGCCGGCGCGGATACCATCCGTCTGCTGAGTCGCGCAAAACCCCCTTACAATGTCAGTTCCCTGTCGCAGCGCATTGCGGCGCGGGTATTGGGCGCCCGGAATGTGATCCAAACCCAGGTGGATATCATTACGAATGCACGGGATTACCTTGCCTCCCGGCTGTCCTGCGCAGGCGCACGGGTATTCCCGAGCCAGGCTAATTTTGTGCTGGCTGACCTGTCTTGCATCCCGGGGATCCTGAAACCTCCCGAAGGAAAAAGAGTTGAAGATGAAACCGGTCCGGGGCTTGGGGTAAAGATGGCAGGCCTGCTTGCTGAAAAGCGCGTGCTGGTGCGCCCGTTCCGGGACCCTGTTTTGAAGAACTGTCTGCGTATAACAGCGGGAACAAGAGGTCAGGCAGACGTCTTTATGGAAGCATTGGAAGAAGCGGTTGACTTGCTGGAAACAGGTGTGATAAAATGAAGTCTGCCTGGGGGATTAACTCAGTGGGAGAGTGCCATCTTCACACGGTGGAAGTCACTGGTTCGAGCCCAGTATTCCCCACCAGACCTCAAAAATCCGAACCTTTCCCCACCCGGGAAGCGTTCGGATTTTTCTGCACTGGATGGATCAAGGGGGAGGGCTGTGAATGGAAAACAGGTTAGCGGAAATACACCGCAAGACAAGGGAAACGGATGTCCGCCTGTTCCTGGACTTAGACAGGGAGATCGGCAGTGGAGGAGAAGGACCTGAGACCATACAGACCGGAATCGGGTTTTTGGATCATATGCTGATCCTGTTCGCCAGGCACAGCGGTTTTGGACTTCTGGTGGAAGCCGCGGGGGACACGCATGTGGACTGCCATCACACCATGGAGGACGTGGGCATCGTTTTGGGGAGCGCTATCGCAAAAGCCGCGGGGACCAAGGAGGGCATTGCCCGGTACGGTTCAGCCGTGGTACCGATGGACGAGGCGCTGGTCATGGTAGTGGTGGACCTGGGAGGCCGTCCGTATTATGCGGGCGACGCAGTTTTTTTTGGACAGCGCATCGGGGAAATGGATACGCAGATGATGGGCGAGTTTTTTAAGGCTGTGGCTTTCAACGGCTTGTTCAACCTGCATATCCAGGTCATCCGGGGCGGAAACGACCATCATGTGGCTGAAGCCATTTTCAAAGCGTTCGGACGGGCGCTGGCAGCGGCGTTGACACGGGATCCCCGGGTACAGGGGGTACTGTCCACCAAGGGAGTTCTTTGACGGCCGGGACCGGACCGTACACCATAAATTTACCAAGGAGGCACCAACATGGCAAACACATTGGATAATACTGGCTTTATCCCCTATCCGCTCCTGGTCAGGGGAAAGGTACGGAACGTGTATGATCTCGGGGAAACCCTGCTGATGATCGTCACAGACCGGATCTCTGCTTTTGATGTAGTGTTTTCCGACTTGATCCCCGACAAAGGCCGGGTTTTAAACGGCATTTCCGAATTCTGGTTCCAAAATACCCGGGATGTGGTCCCCAACCACCTGGTGACTGCCAATGCGAGCGAGTTTCCTGACTCCCTCAAGCCTTTCCGGGATCTCCTTGAAGGCCGCTCCATGATCATCCGGAAAATGGACATGCTCAAGGTGGAATGCATCGTCCGCGGATACCTGGAAGGCTCCGGGCTGAAAGAATACATGAAGACAGGGACTATTTCCGGGATCCCGCTGCCTGAGGGTCTTCGCCAGTGCGAAAAACTGCCCGAACCCATTTTCACACCGACGACCAAGGCAGAAGAGGGACATGACGAGAGCGTGACTTTTGCCAGGCTCGAAGACAGTATCGGCAGTGAACTGGCCGGACAGCTTCGGGACCTTAGCATTGCCCTGTACTTAAAGGCCTGTGCTCATGCGGAAACCAGAGGGATCCTGCTGGCGGATACCAAATTTGAGTTTGGTCTGTACAAGGGCATTCTGACCCTGGGAGATGAAGTGTGCACCCCGGATTCCTCCCGTTTCTGGGAAAAGGCGGATTACCAGCCGGGAAGGGCACAGAGGAGTTTTGACAAACAGTATCTGCGTGAATACCTGGAGGCTTCGGGATGGGACAAGACGCCTCCGGCACCCCGGCTTCCCGAAGAGGTGATCCGCATGACCCGTGCCAAGTATATCGAAGCCTTCGAGCGGATCACCGGGAGGAAAATGGATTGATTGCCGTCGTGGATTACGGGGTCGGGAACCTGGGCAGCGTAGGCAAGGCGTTTTCCAGCCTGGATGCCGGTGTACAGGTGACCTCGGACCCTCGGGAGGTCAGAAAAGCCCGGGCGGTGGTATTGCCCGGCGTAGGCGCCTACCGGGATGCCATGGACAGCCTGAAACAGAAGGGATTAAAAGAACCTGTACTGGAAGCTATAAGGGAAGGCAGGCCGTTTTTGGGCATCTGCCTGGGGCTTCAGCTGCTTTTTGACAGCAGCGAGGAACACGCAGAGCATGGAGATTTGACGCCAGGGCTTGGCGTATTCCCCGGGCAGGTCCGAAGGTTTGAACCCGATGAATTGCCGGACGGGAAACTGAAGATCCCCCACATGGGCTGGAACTCCATCTCCATCCAAAAATCCTGCCCTCTGTTTGAAGGGATCGCCGACGGTACATACTTTTATTTTGTGCATTCCTATTACCTGAAGGCGGGGGAACGGGATGTTGTGGCAGCCACAACCTGGTACGGGCGGGATTTTGATGCGGCTATTGCCGCAGGAAAAGTATACGCTACACAGTTTCATCCGGAAAAAAGCGGAGTCGAAGGACTTCGGGTACTTAAAAACTTTATCGCCATCGCTCAGGGAGGATGAGGGTATGATCATTTATCCGGCAGTGGATATCAAGAATGGTGTGTGCGTGCGGCTGACCCAGGGAGATTACAGCAAGGTGACTGTGTTTTCCAATAACCCGGTGGAGATCGCCCTCAAGTGGGAGGGGAAAGGCGCCCGCTGGCTGCATGTGATCGATCTGGACGGTGCGCGGGTGGGGCATCCTGTCAATATGGCCGTTATCAGTGACATGGCTGTCAACCTCGGCATCCCGCTTCAAATGGGCGGTGGCATACGGGACATCGAAACAATGGAGATCGTATTGAACAAAGGCGTGCAGCGCATGATTCTGGGAACCTCTGCCATCTCCAATCCATCGCTGGTGAAGGAGGCGCTGCGCATTTTCCAGGAGAACATCGCCATCGGTATCGATGCTCTGGACGGCATGGCCAAAGCAGAAGGCTGGGAGAAGGACTCCGGCATTTCCGCCCTGGAACTGGCCCGGAAAATGGAACAGCTCGGAGCCAAAACCATCATCTATACAGATATTTCCCGGGACGGCATGCTGGAAGGCCCCAATCTGGAATCCATCGAAGCCATGACCCGGGCAGTGGACTGTCCCATCATTGCAGCAGGGGGCATCACTTCCCTGGCTGATATCCGGAATTTAAAGCAGATCGGGGTGGCGGGGGTCATTATCGGCAAGGCGCTGTATACCGGAGACATCGATTTTGAAGCAGCTGTGCGTGCAGCGGAAGAGGTGGGATAATGCTGGCCAGACGCATCATCCCGTGCCTGGATGTACACGGCGGGCGGGTGGTCAAGGGCGTCCGGTTCCTTGAACTCAAGGACGCAGGAGATCCTGTGGAGGTGGCGTCCCTGTACGACCT
The DNA here is from genome assembly GCA_003535395.1 of Clostridiales bacterium. GTDB lineage: Bacteria > Bacillota > Clostridia > UBA8921 > UBA8921 > UBA8921. The sequence continues at coordinate 11,199 of DOHE01000039.1, forward strand.
CTCCGGGGCGGACGAATTGACGTTCCTGGATATATCCGCTTCCCATGAAGGCCGGGGGATCATGCTGGACATGGTGGCCAGGGTGGCGGAACGGGTGTTTATCCCCTTCACCGTAGGCGGCGGCATCTCCAGCGTGGAGGATTTCCGCCAGATCCTGAAGGCGGGGGCGGACAAGATCTCCATCAATTCCTGGGCGGTACGCAAGCCTGAGCTGGTTTCCGAAGCCGCATCCCGGTTCGGCAGCCAGTGTGTGGTGGTGGCCATCGATGCCAAACGCATGACCGGGGGGAGCGGCTGGGAAGTCTATATCAAGGGCGGCCGGGAAAACACCGGACTGGATGTGGTGGAATGGGCGATGAAGGTGGAGCACCTGGGTGCCGGGGAGATCCTTCTTACCAGCATGGACTGTGACGGCACCCGGAATGGATATGATGTGGAACTTACCCGGGCGGTATCGGAGCACACCGGCATTCCCGTGGTCGCCTCAGGC
>DOHE01000323.1 GCA_003535395.1 Clostridiales bacterium
GGCTTGCCCGGAAAGTACCTTTTGCTATCATTAATCTTTTTGAGAGATCTGCACCCGCGCGCATTATAACACAACCGGGAAGGAGCATGCAATGGGCTTAAAACTGATCTTAAAACGGATCTTAAAACGGATCTTAAACGGATCAAAACGGACCGGTCTCATTTCAGGACATCCGCCAGTGCTGCCGCGATATATGGGGTGCTTGCAATGGCTTCCCCGATGGAATTTCCGTCCCCTCCCACTTCCAGGATCAATGCGCCGGTGCTGGCATGCTGGTTGTAACGGTATTCGCTGATATACAGGGAGCGGACCAAGCCGGGAACTCTCTGGCTGAGTGCATTGCAAAATATAAGCCCGAATTTCACGTTTTCTTTCCACAAAGGATGGGGAAGTCCGGAAGCAGGAGAGCCTGCTACGACCATGACCCGTGCGAGGCTGCCTTCACCGGACTGCAGAGAAGTCCGGAACGGCTGTCCGTCCGACACTCCGTCCCTGTGAATATCCAGAATCACCTGGATGGAAGGGTATTGCTTCAGGGATGCCTGGATGGTTTTCATGGCATTGGTATAGGAATAGTTGTAATCCGGCAGGTCATGAATCGTTTTCACATGGATCGTGCTGATGCCGTGAACCTGGTCAAGGTATCGGGCAATTTCTTCCCCGACCCGGACCACATTTCGCTGATTATCCGTGCTGTTTTTGGATGTGTTGCCGGAAAGTCCCCCCACATAGGCTTCTGTGGTATGGGTATGCAGGATCAGGACCTTTGGGCCGGTGCTTCCCTGCTTGAATCCAAGCGGCGAAGCGGCCAGGGTGGTGATGTCCAGGGACAGGCCGGAATCATTGTTGACGGCAAAGGGACCGGACTGTCCCGTATCCTCATCAGAACCGATCTCTTCATTGCCCCCCTCTTCATCCATAAAAATGCTGCTGGCGATGGGGGCCTGGTATACGCCATCGGCCACAGTTTCTCCGGGCGGATCTCCAGCGGCTTGGACCTGAAAGGAATGCTCCGGATCGGAAAAGACCGGGGGAATCCCCTGAACCGCATACAACAGGGATTTTAATCCAATCACGGATAATGGCTGTATCCCGTACGGCCCCATTTGTACTGCGGCCTGACTGAAAGCCGGCTGTTCCACGCGCAAAGGGGGAAGCAGCATGGAAAATGCAAATCCGGATATCGCCGCTGCCCTGTCCCCCAATCGCGGTACCAGCTGATATTCAATCAGAAAAAATCCATTGGTTAGCAGGATCAGCAAAAGCACCTGCATTATTTGCCGGATGCGTCTATGGCGCATCGTTATCCCCCTTTGCAGGATCTTCAGGTATGAAGTCCCTCGTAAACATATGCATGCTTGTACTTCATGCATATGACGGCAACTGGCAGGATATACGCTATTGCCAATCCTGTCTTCCGCATTTATAATACATGTAACCTGGATCGAAAGAGGATGATTGGCGTGTGGTGGGTTCAAGTACTGGTGATTGCAGCAGCTGTTATACTGTTTGTGATTTTTTGGATCGGCATGAGCCGCTCCATCAAATCCTACGAAAAAAGTAAGACGGATAAAAAAAAGTTCCGTTACAAACTTTAATTGACGGCAGGCCCGGAAGTATTTTCCATAGCTTTTTCACCGGTTTGGAACACATCTTCCGGAACATGAAAAACCTGGATCCTGCTGAGGGGATAAATCCGGATGAAGGCCCTTGAAGTGATGTTCCTGGCAGGTACAGGGCCAAAGTCCCGGCTGTCGAAGCTGCCGCCCGTCTGGCGGTTGTCCCCCATCACATAGACCATCCCCTCCGGCACCCTGACGCGGTAGTACCCCTTGTTTTCGGGTGATAAAGGCGGGGTGCCAGGCGGCGCAGTAGAAACTCCCGCCAGATAGGATTCTTTAAGTTCCAGGCCGTTGAGGATCACTTTCCCTTCATAAAATTCAAGGGTATCTCCGCCCATGGCGATCAGACGTTTGATGAGGACTTCACCCTGCAAGGCCGGATGGGCATCAGCAATGGTAACAATATCCCCACGGTGGTAACCCGTCAGCCGGGGGGTCAGTTTATCAACGATGACGACATCTCCTTCCTTCAGGGTGGGGAACATGGATGTCTTTTTCACGATGGACAACTGCCCGATAAAGGTGATGATAAAAAAACCGGCCAGCAGAGCAGCCACGATATGAAATCCCCAGTCCAGCATCTCGGCTGCGATCCCTTTAGCCTGAGTTTTGATCATGAATATCCTCCGAAGACCTTAAAATCAGTCCGGTGTTTCCTCAATGGTACGGATATGCAGCTCCTTCAGCTGCTGTGCATCCACCCGGTCCGGTGCGCCGCTGAGCAGGCAGGATGCGTTCTGCACTTTCGGAAAGGCAATCACATCCCGGATGGAAGTTTTACCGGACAGCAGCATCACCAGTCTGTCCAGACCGTACGCGATCCCCCCGTGGGGAGGAGTTCCGTAACGGAAAGCTTCCAGCAGGAACCCAAAATTCTGCCAGGCTCTTTCCCGGGTAAAGCCAAGCAGGTCGAACATTCTGGACTGCAGCTCCTGTTGATGAATCCGGATGCTCCCCCCGCCCAGCTCTACCCCGTTCAGCACGATATCATAAGCTTTGGCCCGGGCTTTCCCCGGATCCGTATCGAGAAGAGGGATGTCTTCATCCATTGGGGATGTGAAAGGATGGTGCATTGCGATATATCGCTTCGCTTCCGGGTCAAAATCAAGCAGTGGGAATTCCGTGATCCACAGGAAATGATACTTGCCGGGATCAATGAGATCGAGCTTTTGTCCAAGTTCTGTCCGGAGCCCTCCTAAAGCGGCATAGACAACGGAATCCCTGTCTGCAACGAATAGGATCAGGTCGCCTGTTTTGGCACAGGCCCGGGATAGGATCCCGGAAATCGCTTGTTCCGTCAGAAACTTGGCGATGGAGGATTTAACGCCGCCTTCCTCTATCGCCATCCAGGACATTCCCCTGGCTCCGTACGTTTTGGCTCTTTCCACCAGGGCATCGGTATCCCGGCGGCTGAAAATTTTCGCTCCCCCCGGAATGTTGAGCGCAAAGACACGCCCTCCCTGATTCGCAGCGTCCTCAAATACTTTGAAACCGCAACCTGCCGCCAGATCCGTCAGATCACAAAGTTCCAGTCCAAAACGGGTGTCCGGTTTGTCAGATCCATAGCGTGCCATGGCTTCCGCATAGGTCATCCGCGGGAACGGCCGGGGCAGGGTGACATTCATGACCTCCTTGAACAGGGTGCACAGAAAGCCTTCGTTGATTTCAAGCACATCCTCCATGTCCACAAAGGACATTTCAAGGTCGATCTGTGTGAATTCCGGCTGCCGGTCTGCCCNNCGGTCGAACCCCGACACCATGAGCAGCTGTTTGAAAAGTTGCGGGGATTGGGGCAGGGCATAAAAGCTTCCGTGATGGATCCGGCTGGGCACCAGGTAATCCCTGGCTCCCTCCGGAGTGCTCTTCGTGAGGATGGGAGTTTCGATTTCAAGAAAACCGTTGGAATCGAAATAGTCCCTGGTAATTTTCGTCACTTGATGGCGAAGAACAAAGCTTTGCTGCATTTCGGGCTTCCGAAGGTCCAGGTAGCGGTATTTAAGACGCAATGCTTCATTTACATCCTGGTCTTCTGCAATCGGGATGGGGGTGGTTTCCGCCCGGCTCAAAACCCGCAGTTCTTCGGCCTTTACCTCAACTTCTCCCGTAGGCATCCGGGTGTTGATCATATCGCCGGTACGGGGGATCACTGTCCCTGTTACAGCGACGACAAATTCGCTTCGAAGAGACTGG
>DOHE01000335.1 GCA_003535395.1 Clostridiales bacterium
CAGGACGCATATATAAATGATAAGTATTTGCCAGGATCATTCCTGCACCGATCTCTCCAAGCTCTTCCGGAGACATGCCCTTTACAGTCGCTTGGGTGCCGACCGGCATGAAAGCCGGTGTTGGAAAACTTCCGTGAGGGGTGTGAATTCTTCCAAGACGTGCACCGGTCTGGGCGCAGGTCTTGATCATCTCATAAAAAACGGGCCCTTTGCCTGCCATTATGATTCCTCCTCGTTTATCCCGGGTTCCAGCGGGGACTTAACAGCAGCATGGCATCCCCAAAACTGAAAAACCGATACCGGTTGCTGACTGCCTCGTTATATGCTTTTAATACCAGTTTTCTGCCTGCAAATGCACAAACCAGCATCAACAGGGTGGATCCGGGCAAGTGAAAATTAGTGATCATCCCATCCACGCTTTGAAAATGATACCCAGGACGGATAAATAGTTTTGTCCAGCCGGACATTGGATTAACCAGTCCATCCGGGTCTGTCGCTGACTCCAGCACACGGACGCTGGTAGTACCTACGGCCATGATCCGGCCACCCCGCTGCCGGGCACGATTGATCGCAGCTGCAGCATCCGGCGTCACCTGATAATACTCTTCGTGCATCACATGATTCTCGATATCCTCCACCTTGACAGGGCGAAAGGTTCCCAATCCCACATGCAAAGTGACATATGCGGTATCGATCCCTCTTGAGCGGATGCGGTCAAGCATCTCCACCGTAAAATGGAGTCCGGCCGTGGGGGCAGCAGCAGAACCGCGCTCCCGGGCATAGACTGTCTGATATCTTTCCGGATCCTTAAGCCGGGTATGGATGTACGGCGGCAACGGTACAACACCCACTTGATCCAGCACCTCCTGAAAGATGCCTGCATAATGAAACTTCACGATCCGGTTGCCCTCTTCGGTGATTTCCTGTACCTCAGCCTCAAGTACCCCATTTCCGAAAACGATCCGGTCCCCCGGGCGGGCTTTCCGGCCTGGACCTGCCAAGGCTTCCCAGCGCCCCCGCTCCTTTTCACGAAGCAAAACCAGTTCTACCCGGCCTCCGGTATCCTTTCTGAACCCATTGAGCCGGGCCGGGATCACCCGGGTATCGTTCAACACTATGCAGTCTCCGGGGTGAATATAGTTTAGAACATCCTTAAACCGGTTATGACGGATGGAGCCCTCACTGGCATCCACCACCATCAGCCGGGACATGTCCCGGTCATTCAATGGGACCTGCGCAATCAGGTCTTCCGGCAATTCGTATAAAAAATCTTCGAGTTTCATCGATTCGATCTCTTGTCTGCCTCTCTGCGTTTCCTAAGCGGTATCTTTTTGTGAAATAGCCTATATACTTGTATTGCCAATGTCAACCTATTTCATTATAATTATCGAAATACAGGGATTCCGGTCCAGGTTGTCTGTCAATCGGATCGGTTGACATCTTTGGGAGGGAATGGATATGAAGGTATGCAAATTCGGGGGTACGTCCCTTGCCAGTGCGGAACAGATTCGGAAAGCTTGTGAGATCATTTTGGCGGATACCGACAGAAAAGTGATGGTGGTCTCCGCCCCGGGCAAAAGATATAAATCGGATATAAAGATGACAGACCTGCTCATTTCCCTTGCGGATGAATCTTTGAAAGGCGGTGCCTTTCAGCCGGTTTTAGATGAAATAACAGGCCGCTTTGACCAGATTTCCAGGGACCTCGGGCTGGACGGATCCATCCTGGAAACCATCCGGGAAGATTTGACAAAACGTCTTGCTATGGATAAATCGGATGCTGGCCGGTACATGGACAGCATGAAAGCTGCCGGCGAAGACAACAGTGCCAAACTGGTGGCCAGTTATTTTCAGAGTCTCGGTCATAACGCACGATATATCGACCCCCTGGAAGCCGGGATGCTTCTGACGGAAGAATGCGGCAATGCTCAGGTCCTCCCGGTTTCTTATGAAAATCTGTCCAAACTTTCAACTTTGGATGGAATCCTGGTGTTCCCGGGCTTTTTTGGGTATACAGAAAGCGGATGCCTCGTGACCTTTCCACGGGGAGGTTCCGATATCACCGGCTCCATCCTGACCGCCGCACTGAAGGCGGATGTATATGAAAACTTTACAGATGTGGATGCTGTTTTCGTGGCCAATCCCAATGTTGTCACTGACCCGGAACCCATGCGTTCCGTAACTTACAGGGAAATGAGAGAGTTGTCCTACGGTGGATTCAGCGTGCTGCATGAGGAAACCATCGCACCGGTCCGAAAAGCAGGGATCCCGGTAAATATCCGCAATACCAACCGGCCGGAAGCACCCGGCACCCTGATCGTTTCCCATCGGGAGCAGGTCCGCCCGGGTGAAGTCGCAGGAATTGCCTGCGACAGCGGATTCTGCACTATTTATCTCAGCAAGTATATGATGAACCGGGAGATCGGGTTTGGACGAAAACTTTTGCAGATCATTGAAGATGAAGGCTTGTCCTATGAGCATATGCCTTCGGGTATCGATGATATTTCTCTGATTCTGCGGGAAAAGAATTTCACTCCGGAAGTGGAATCCCGGGTCATCGCCCGCATACGCAATGAGCTTCAGGCAGACAGCGTGGAAGTCCAGCATCATATGGCTTTGCTTCTAGTCGTGGGTGAAGGGATGCAGCATGCCGTAGGAATGGCTGCCCGGGCAACCGGTGCCCTGGCCCGGGCAAAAATCAACCTGGAGATGATCAACCAGGGATCCTCGGAAATATCGATGATGTTCGGCATCAAGACCCAGGATGCAGATGATGCCGTCCGAGTGCTTTATAACGAGTTTTTTGGCAGGAAGAGCGCTTAGTATTTCATCGAAAAATGATTGCATCTTTCCGTTGTTATTCAATTTTGATGCCGGTGAAGTAGTGCATGATAATGGCATCATAGGCGATGCCTGCTTTTGCCATGCCGATCGCACCGTTTTGACTCATCCCGACCCCATGCCCCCATCCTTTGCCGACAAATGTGAAGTTTCCGGGTATGGAAGGGATTTCAACCGTTTTGCCCCCGGCACCGATCACTTTACAGGCCGTCAGTGTATCGGGTATCGGAATCAGGGTTCCTTGTGCCGTTGCAACCTGGTTTCCTGTCAATCCGGTGCGCACGGTTTGAGAACCCTGCAGCAGGGTAATGTATGTATCACTGTCCACACGATACCATTGGCTCTTCAAAGAAAATTTAGTCCTGGCCTGTTCTTTGAGGAATGTCAGTGTTCTTGGGGCTCCATCTGCCTGAAAGCCTCTGACACTCACTTCATATACCCTTCCTGATGCTGTCAGACGAAGCACTTCTACTGCTGAAACCCGGGCCAGAACACTCCCGGTCATTTTTATGATCTGATCCGTGCTCAGCGTTGCAGTCCAATTGGAATAAGGAAGATCCTTTGGTTCGTAAGGATCTTCTACTCCAACCAGATAAGGCAGGGTTGCATACCAGACATTTTCACAGCTTTCTGTATGTCCGCCGCTGGTTGAAAAATAAAAAACCTGGGCCAGTTCCTTTTGTCCTGCCTTGGGTCCGGAGGGGTACGTATAAGTGATTATTTTCCCCCGGGTCTCCGCTATGTACCGGCTGCAGTCGGCTCCTTCAAAGTCATAACCCTTGTAGGACTGGCAGTCCACCGTATTGCAGAGATCAAACCCATACTTTGCATGTTTCTTCAAAGAAATCTGGTATGTGGCATAGGTCCTGGCCACAACAGCCTGGGCCTTGATGGCTTCTGCCGGAGATGAGGCGCCGATTTCGGCCGGTACCACTCCGTAAAGATAATCATCCATATCCAGTATATTTACCACGGTCATGTCACTTTCCGGCAGCCGACTCACTTCCATCCATCCCCGGTACCGCGGCCCGCCATTGACCGCCATGACCGGCACTGTTCCTCCGGAAGAAGCAACGAGAGATCGAAATACAAGGGTTTTTATATTGTCAGAGAATAAAAACAGAAGATCCCCTGAAAGATCTGCAACCCGGAGCAGTGAGGCTGAACGGTCCTGGTCTGTGGGCGAAATGGAACTGACGGCTCGCACCTGGGTCCTGCCGGTTTTTTGGCTGAGCTCCGTTGCAGCTGCCTGCGCAGAAGCCTGGTCCGGATAGGATCCGGATAACACCATCCAACCTCCCATGTATGCAGGGACGGCTGCAAATCCTGATTTTTTCAGCGTTTCCGAATCTGAGAGAGCACTTTCAAAAGTTGACAAACTGGCTGCCAAAACATGCCAGGGGCCAGCTCCGTATCCATCTTTTGAAACTTTAAATCCGGCACCGGCCGTGCTTTGAAACAATCCGGAAAATGTACCGTTTTCAAGTATGCCTGCCTCCACTCCCGCAAGGGAAGTGAAAGCAGTCTGGGAAACAGCATTTTGTGCAAAGTTCAATCCAACCCTGACAATTACCGGTGAACTGATCTCTGCAGATGCCCGGGGGCTCCGGATGGAAAAAATACTGCATAAAATACAACAGGCCGCAGCAATGCGGAATATGTATATCCTATTAAAAGGTTTAAGCTGCCTGCGGTTCATAATGGATCTCTCCCTGCCGCTGTGCGCGTTCCATAGCCGTATACTGTGTTCCGGGACAGCACTCATACAGTTTGTTTGGATTATACACTGATTTCCGGATGATTGACAAGGGTATAAGCCAAATGATATGATAACATGGCTTATGGATCATTGTTTACGATGCAGTGAGGAGTGATGAGAATGAGAAAGCCCTTGTTCACCGGCTCAGGTGTTGCGATTGTCACCCCCTTTACCGAAGACAGTGTGGATTTCGCCAAACTGGGTGAATTGATCGAATTTCAAATCGAATCCGGGACGGACGCACTGGTCATTTGCGGGACCACGGGGGAAGCCTCCACGATGCCGGACGAGGAACATCTGGCCGTGATACGGTATGCGGTGGAAAAAGTGAACAAAAGAATCCCCGTTATTGCCGGTACCGGAAGCAATGACACCCGTCATGCCATACATCTGACAAAATCTGCAGCGGAGTTAGGGGCTGATGGGATCCTTTCGGTAACGCCGTATTATAATAAAACGACCCAGGCCGGGTTGTACCAGCATTTCAAGCGTATCGCTGAGAGCATGCCCCTGCCGGTCATCCTGTATAATGTTCCTTCAAGAACGAACCTGAATATCGATCCTGGGACTGTCAAGGCTCTTTCCGAACTGGGAAACATTGTCGGTATCAAGGAATGCAACATCAACCAGGTCGCTGAAATCATCACTTCCTGTGAGGATTTTACTGTATATTCA
>DOHE01000193.1 GCA_003535395.1 Clostridiales bacterium
GTTTAATTTTATGTAAGCCCGTGTTCGGCATAGGCAACTCCGATCCATTATTCTATTATGAAACACTGTATGCAGCAGAATCATTATATTATCCGGAAATCGTCAGCGTCAATATCAAACGGTGCTTTGGCACAAAATATGAAACCGGCGTTGATTAGGATCAGGATATCGCTGAATGGATCTGAATGGATCTGAATGGATCTGAATGGATCTGAATGGATCTTGCCAAAGGGTTGATATATTGACCGGTATCATATAAAATAGGGAGACATTGCAAACTCGATCGAGAACTTTGGTGCATACCGAACTTGCATCACAAGGGAGGCTGTTGGTTATGGCAGAGAATAATTTGGTTGTATTGAATCAGGAACTTATGCAAAAAACTTTGGCAGAAGAAAGTTTGGTGCTGGTTGATTTCTGGGCACCCTGGTGCGGGCCCTGTATGGCTCTGGGACCTGTGATCGAGCAGCTGGCACAAGATTATGCAGGCAAAGCAACAGTATGCAAACTGAATGTAGACGAAGCCAAAGAAGCGGCCTCGGCATTTAAAATCAGGAGCATACCCGCAGTTATATTGTTCAAGGACGGTGCGGAAGTATCCAGGATCATTGGTCTTCGCACCCTTAAAACTTATACGGATGCACTGGATGCATTGCTTGTTTGAGAACCGGAGGTATTGAAGATGGCCGGAAAAGTCAGATTTGGCAGTTCGTTCTTCGGATTCAAACGGTCAGATGTCAACATCTATATTGAAAACCTGGTCAGAGATTTTGAATCCAAAATCCGGCAGAAGGAAACTGAAATCGAGATTTTGCGTTCAAAAATCAACGAAATTGAAGGAAAACAAAATGCAGATGGACAAGACCGGGCTGCAATTGCTGAAGTGCTGATCCAGGCCCGGACGGATGCAGAACGCCTGCTGGAAGATGCAAAATCACAGGCAGAAGCACAAAAACAAATAATAGAAGAGAAGATCGAACACCAACGCCAGTATCTGGTCCAACTGAAAGAAAAGATCCGTGAATTCAGGATAGGTTTGCTTGCATTGATGAACGACTTTGACGGGAAACTGACCCGAAAGGTGGAGGAGATGGCCGATGGAAATGAAGAAATTCAAGGAGATCGCTGAAGTACTCGAAAAAGAGTCAAGAACCACGCCGGCGTCTATCGCCGCTATGTTGAATATAGGGGAGGATGAGACTGCCGAATCGATACGGGAAATGGAGTCGGAAGGGATCATCCGGGGATACAGTGCAGTGGTAGACAGGGAAAAGGCTGGATATGGAGGCGTGAGCGCTTTGATCGAGGTTAAGGTGACTCCACAGCGAGGCGAGGGTTTTGATCGCGTCGCCCAACGAATATACAGCTATCCCCAGGTGCGGGGCTGTTATCTTATGTCCGGAGGTTTTGATCTTGCTGTGCTGGTGGAAGGTTCGGATATGAAGGAAGTCGCTTTGTTTGTCGCTGAAAAACTTGCTGTTCAGGATTCAGTGCTCAGTACTTCGACTCATTTTGTACTGAGAAAGTATAAGGATATGGGGTTTGTATTTGGCGAAAAGCATCAAGATGACAGAGAGGGCATCATACTATGAGCATCCGGGAACACATAAAACCTGCAGTGAGGGATATGCCTCCCTCCGGGATCCGCAAATACTTTGATCTTCTCAATGAAATGAAGGATGCCATATCCCTGGGGATTGGCGAACCGGATTTTGTCACTCCCTGGAATATTCGGGAAGCGGGCATTTATTCGCTTGAGAAGGGACATACCCATTATACCTCCAATGCCGGGATCTATGCACTGCGTACAGAGATCAGCCGGTATGTGCATCGGAAATACGGGCTTCATTATACTCCGGACATGGAGATCCTGGTGACCGTAGGGGGCAGTGAAGCCATTGACCTGGCTCTTCGTTCCTATGCGGGTCCCGGGGATGAGGTGATCATTCCGCAGCCCTGTTTTGTTGCCTACCCGGCCTGCACGGCTTTTACAGGAGCAAGACCTGTCATTGTCTCCTTGAAATCAGACAATTCCTTCAAGTTGACACCGGATTTGCTGGAGTCTGCCCTCACCCCCTCGACGCGGGTCTTGATCCTTCAGTACCCCAATAATCCAACCGGTGGGATCATGGAACGGCATGATCTGGAAGGGATCGTAGAAATCCTGAGAAAGCGGGAGGATATCCTGATCATATCGGATGAGATCTACGCCGAGTTGACCTATGGCGGTAAAAAACATGTTTCTATTGCATCCTTTGAAGGAATGAAAGAAAGGACCCTGCTGGTCAGCGGTTTTTCCAAAGCGTTTGCCATGACGGGATGGCGCCTGGGCTATGCCTGCGGCAATCAGGATCTCATCGGCAGCATGTTTAAGATACACCAGTATGGAATCATGTCAGCACCTACCACCGCTCAATATGCGGCCATTACTGCACTGCGGGAGGGAGATCCGGATGTGGCTGCCATGGTGGAGGAATATGACAGGCGCCGGCGAATTATGGTTGATGGGTTTCGAAAAGCCGGGCTGCCTTGTTTTGAACCGGAGGGTGCCTTCTATGTGTTTCCCTCTGTTCGTGAAACAGGACTTACATCCGAAGCATTCTGTGATCAACTGCTGACGGAAGAAAAAGTCTTAGCTGTTCCAGGAACTGCTTTCGGTGATTGCGGGGAAGGATTTATCCGCGCTACTTATGCAAATTCCATGGATAATATTGTTGAAGCCATGAAAAGGATACAGGCATTTGCCGAGCGCAAGCGCAACAGCAAACAATGACCCGGCAAAAAACATATCAAACACATCATCATTGGATAATGAAGGGACGTGAGGTTTTGATCATTGAACTGGAGCAATACAAGGTTGAATTGGAAGAAATCAAATCAAAAATCGCTGAAATGGGGGAGTCTCTTTGACCTGGCTCAAATAGAGCAGGAATGTGAAGAGTTGGATCAGAAAGCAATGGAGCCTGATTTTTGGAACGATTCCGCGAAATCTCAGGCTGTTCTGCAAAGAAGCAAAACCCTCAAATCCAAAATGCAAAGATACAGAAACCTGGAAAGATTATGGGAGGACACCAAAACCCTTAACGACCTTGGAATGGAGATGGAAGATGCCGCCGTCGTGGATGAGGTTGCATCCGGGGTGACAACACTGAGCCAGGAATTGCGATCCCTGAGGATGGAGACACTGCTTTCCGGTGAGTATGACGGAAACAATGCCATCATGGCCCTTCATGCCGGAGCCGGCGGAACGGAAGCACAGGATTGGGTGGAAATGCTTTTTCGCATGTATACCCGCTGGTGTGAGAGGAAACAGTATGTTGTCAAGATCCTGGATATCCTGGAGGGAGATGAAGCCGGCATCAAAAGTGTCACCTTCCAAGTCCTTGGAATGAATGCTTATGGCTTTTTAAAATCAGAGCGGGGGGTTCACCGGCTGGTGCGGATCTCTCCTTTTGATTCTTCCGGGCGGCGCCATACCTCCTTTGCTTCTCTGGATGTGATGCCCGAACTGGATGACAGCATCAAGATAGATATCAACCCGGAAGATTTGAAGATTGACACCTACCGGTCCAGCGGCGCAGGCGGTCAGCATATCAACAAGACCGAATCTGCGATCCGGATCACCCATATCCCTACAGGGGTCGTTGTAGCCTGTCAAACCGAAAGATCACAGTTCCAGAACCGGGATACCGCCATGAAAATGCTCAAGTCCAAACTGTTTGAGATCAAGGAACGGGAACACAAGGACAAAATCGAGGATATCAAGGGTGTGCAGCTGGACATTGCCTGGGGAAGCCAGATCCGTTCCTATGTGTTCAACCCTTACAGGCTGGTCAAGGACCACCGGACAAACGTGGAGGTGGGGAACCTGGACAAGGTGATGGACGGCGGGCTGGATCCTTTCATCGACGCCTATCTCCGGATGAAGAAATAGGGCTCTTAGTAACGCTTCAGCCTTTTGAAATGGTAGCGAGTAAAGGCCATGGGGGTCTCTCTAAAAAAGGAACAACGAAGAAGCCGCCCCCGGGCTTTGCTATATCGTTTGATGCATCACCGCCCTGGGGGTGTGGT
>DOHE01000100.1 GCA_003535395.1 Clostridiales bacterium
TTCATCAGAAATTCACCGTACAGCTTCCTCTCGCCGGTGGAAGGATCCCGCGTAAAGGCGACGCCTGTTCCTGAATCATCCCCCATATTCCCGTATACCATTTCCTGTACATTGACCGCTGTCCCCCAGTCGCCGGGAATGTCATTAAGCCGCCTGTAAACGATAGCCCGGGGGTTGTCCCAGGACCGGAAAACCGCCTTGACCGCTTCCATGAGCTGTACCTTGGGTTCCTGGGGAAATTCTGTTCCCAGTTCGTTTTGGTACAGGGTTTTAAAGCCCTGCACTGCTTTTTTCAGATCTGTGGCATCCAACTCCGTATCCAGTTGGACCCCTTTTTCTTCCTTGATTTTTTCCAGGATATGTTCAAATCTGGACTTGGGCACGTTCATGACTACGTCGCTGAACATAGCGATGAACCTGCGGTAACTGTCATATGCAAAACGGGGATTTTGGGTCAGTTGCGCCAGGCCTTCCACGACCCGGTCATTCAGACCCAGGTTCAAAATGGTGTCCATCATGCCCGGCATGGATGCCCGTGCTCCGGAACGCACCGAAACCAAAAAAGGATTGAATGCATCGCCAAAATTTTTCCCCACGGTCTGTTCAACACGCGCCAGGGTCTCCAATATTTCCTGTTCAATGTCGGGGGAGATTTTATTTCCGTCCTTGTAATATCGGGTGCATGCTTCTGTTGTAATGGTAAATCCACGCGGCACCGGCAGTCCCAGTCCGGTCATTTCCGCCAGGTTGGCTCCCTTGCCCCCCAGCAAATTTTTCATGGATGCATTTCCTTCACTAAACAGATAAACGTACTTTGCCATAGGATCATTCCTCCAGTATAAATATTCTGTATTGAATCATGTCAGGGACAGGTCTGCATTTCCATGGGCTTTAATTCGAGTTTGCCTGCAAACCAGTCCTTAAGGAAATCGATGGGCACGCGTACCTGTTCCATGCTGTCTCTTTCCCGGATGGTGACACACCGGTCCACAAGGGAGTCAAAGTCCAGTGTGATACAGTAGGGAGTTCCGATTTCATCCTGTCGCCTGTACCTCTTCCCGATGCTGCCTGTTTCATCAAATTCACAGTTAAAGTCACGCTTCAAAGCCTCATACACCTTCCATGCCTCATCCCCAAGTTTTTTTGACAGGGGCAGTACCGCTGCCTTCACCGGAGCCAGCGCCGGATGGAACCGTAGTACGGTCCGGACATCTCCGGGGGCGATCTCTTCCTCATCATAGGCATCACACAGAAAAGCCAGGACGACCCGGTCGGCTCCCAGTGCAGGTTCTATACAGTAAGGGATAAATTTGGCGTTGGTGTTGGGGTCAAAATAGGACAGATCCTCCTTGGACTGCTCCATATGCCTTTTCAAATCATAATCCGTCCGGTCTGCGATCCCCCAAAGTTCACCCCACCCAAAGGGGAACAGGTACTCGATGTCCGTCGTGGCATTGCTGTAAAAGGACAGTTCCTCTGCATCATGATCCCGAAGGCGTGTGTTTTGCTCGCTCAACCCAAGATCTTTCAGCCAGTTGATGCAAAACTGTTTCCAATAGGCAAACCATTGCAGGTCCGTACCGGGTTCGCAAAAGAATTCCAGTTCCATCTGTTCAAATTCCCGGGTACGGAAAGTGAAATTCCCGGGTGTGATTTCATTCCGGAAGGATTTGCCGATCTGACCGATACCAAAAGGTATTTTTTTGCGTGTGGTGCGCTGTACATTTTTAAAGTTGACGAACATCCCCTGGGCGGTTTCAGGCCGCAGGTAAATTTCTGATTTGGAATCTTCAGTGACGCCCTGGAAGGTCTTAAACATCATATTGAATTTACGCACATCCGTCAAACGGGTGTCCCCGCAGGACGGACAGGGGATCTGTTTTTCCCGGATATAGCCGGACAGCTGTTCCGGCGTCCAGCCATCCACACGGATGGACACCTGGCTGGCTGTTGCCCAGTCATTGATCAGGTTGTCAGCACGATGGCGGGTTTTGCAGCTTTTGCAGTCTACCAGTGGATCGGTGAAGCCGCCTACATGTCCCGAGGCCACCCAAACCTGAGGATTCATCAGAATGGCACAATCCAGGCCCACATTGTAAGGATGTTCCTGGATGAAGCGCTTCCACCACATCCGTTTTACATTGTTTTTCAGTTCGGCACCAAGGGGTCCGTAATCCCAGGCATTGGCCAAACCCCCATAAATTTCGGATCCAGGATATACAAATCCCCGATTCTTGCACAGTGCCACGATTTTATCCATGGTTTTTTCAACAGTCATCTCATTTTTCCTTTCCCACGATCATTCCGGCGTGGTCAATTCTCTCCGGTTTCTCCTGCATTATCCGGCTTAAGGGCCGCTTCCTGCTTTTGCTCCGGGTTTTCTTCTTCTAAAATGGCTGGGCTTGGCTGCGGCCTTTTCCGCGTAAATCCGACCTTGCGCAGTGCCACCTCCTGGATGGCAATGCTGACGGGTTTGGCAGAAGCTGTCCGAATCTGGATACCCGCCCCGTCGACGATCTGCCGGGCCCTTTTGGCAACGGTCACTACAAGCGTATACCGGCTGTCCATGCTTTTCATCAGTTCCTCGACCGATGGCTTAACGATCATAACTTGCATACACCTCCATATTTTGTCTAAGCAGGTCCCTGTTTCGTTTTGTGTCTGCCTTCTCTGCTTTTATGATTGCATCCAGCAGATCTGCAGCATTTTGAATTTCATCATTGATCACTACATAGTCAAACCGTTCGGCTTCCTTAAATTCCCGCGATGCTTTGCACAAACGTTTCTGGATGCTCTCTTCCGGTTCAGTGCCCCGTGCCCGGATCCGGCGTTCAAGTTCCGAAAAAGAGGGGGCCATAATAAACACCAGAATACTTTCAGGAATTTTCTCCTTTACCTTGAGGGCGCCGTCCGTTGTGATCACCAAAAAGGAATCATATCCCAAACCTGCATTCTTTTCAATATTTTCTTTCGGGGTTCCGTAATAATGGTCGCAAAAGCAGTCCCATTCCAGCAGCTGGCCGTTCTCGATCATCTGCTGGAATTTTGTCCGGCTGACAAAGAAATAATCCTTGCCATCCTTTTCATCCGGCCGGGGGGAGCGTGTCGTAACAGAAACAGAGATGCGCATGTCCTTTTTGGTTTCGTTCAATTTTTTGACAAGGGTATCCTTCCCCGACCCGGACGGCCCGGAAATGACCACCAGCAAAGGATTCGTCAAGATGATGCCTCTTCTCCGGGCAGGTTTTCGTCGCCGTCTGTATCCACATCCCTGGCACCCAGACGGTTCGCCACGGTTTCCGGCTGAACTGCGGACAGAACGATATGATCACTGTCTGTAATGATGACAGCACGGGTTCTGCGCCCATACGTGGCATCGATCAGATTTCCCTTGTCTCTGGCTTCCTGGATAATACGCTTGATCGGTGCAGATTCCGGGCTGACGATGGCCACCAGCCTGGATGCTGAAACCATATTCCCAAATCCGATATTGATCAGCTTCATCGGTCATTCCTCCATTTTAATGATCTCATTCGATGTTTTGGACCTGTTCCTTTATTTTTTCAATCTCGTTTTTTATCAAAATCACATCTTTCGTTATATCCAAGTCGTTGGATTTGGATCCGATGGTATTGGCCTCCCGATTCATCTCCTGAACGATGAAATCAAGCTTTCTGCCAATCTGTCCTGTATCATCAAGCGTTTCCATCATTTGTCTGCAATGACTTTCCAGGCGTACCAGCTCCTCGTCGATGGCAGCTCTGTCTGCAAAATACGCGACTTCAGCTGCAAGCCGGGCTTCATCCAGGGGGGTCTGGCTTGTCAGCTCGCTGATCCTGTTTTCAAGTCTGGTTTTGTATTCCTGCACAACAAAAGGAGCCCGCAGCGCGACGCGTTCCCGGGCCTGCATGATGCTGCTGATTTTTACCCGAATATCCACTGCCAGCCTAAGCCCTTCCTGGCTGCGCATGGCCTGCACGCCCGCCAGTGCTTGCTGCAAAGCCGGCTCCAGGCATTGCCATGCATCCTCCCCGTCCAAAGCGGGATTGTCTACCCTGAGGATATCCGGCCAGGATGCCACAAGGCTGACAGAATCATCCCTGACAAGGTCCGGGAAAAGTAGGTTGATTTGATCCAGCGCACGCATATAGCTGCGCAACAGAGCTTCATCCAGGATCACTTCTTTGGACAGGGCGCTTGCATTATCAAAGCTTATATAGATTTCAATACGGCCCCGGACCAATGTCTGAGCGGTCATCTTCCGAACTCTTTCCTCAAGACTGTTCAACTGGCGGGGCATTTTGACCAGAATATCGCTGAAACGGTGGTTGACGGCCTTGATCTCCACGCGAAATCCTGTCTTGTCGTTGCTGCTTTCACCCAGGCCGTAACCTGTCATGCTGCTAACCATGCCGATGAGTCCTTCCCGGCTCGTACCTGGCCGTTACTTTAAATTGTAACAACATTATATATCATCGAATTTCCGCTTGGCAAGACATGCCTTGTCAAAACTCACCATATAAGCACAGGATCGATGAAAGGGCCGCGATGGCTGCGGTTTCGGTCCTTAAGATCCTGCGGCCCATAGTGACAGGAAGAAAACCGGCTGCCTTGGCATCTTCGGCTTCTCCAGGGGCAATCCCTCCCTCGGGCCCGATGAAGACCCAAAGGGACCGAACTTTTTCTGCGTCCAGCTTTTTTAATGTATCAGACAGTTTCACGCCAGTTTCCATTTCCCAAGGCATGATCCCCCGGGCCCCCCGGCTGAAAGCTTCTCCAAACCTGTATAATAACCCGCAAAACGCAACAGGAACTTCCACAATGGGCAGGATGCCACGTCCGCACTGTTTGGCTGCTTCAGCAGATATCCGGGCCCAGCGCTCCGCCTTTTTGAGGCCTTTGTCTTTGATATCCGGGATGGTACGGCAAGTAATGACGGGCAAAACAGCATGAACGCCCAACTCCACCGCCTTTTGGATAATAAAATCCATTTTGTCCCCTTTTGGCAGCGCCTGGCACAACACGATCCGGATTTCCGGTTCTGTCCGGTTTTCCACTCGAGACAGGATCTCTGCCGCCATCCGGTCGTCCTTGATATCTGTGATCCGGGCATGATATTCATAAGCCCGGCCGTCACTAAAGACGACCGGGTCCCCCGTCCGCATGCGGAGTACCCGGGCCGCATGCAGGGCATCCGGTCCGGAAAGGGTAATCCTGTTTTCCCGGATCTGCTCCGGTGTTATAAAGAATCTTGGCATGTCATCACCAAAGCCACCCAGTCGCCGCGGCGTTGTTCATCTGCAAGCTGGAATCCGTGACCGGTTCCCGCCCGGATGATTTCATCCCGCCGCTCCCACAAGATCCCGGAGAGGATCAGCCTGCCGCGGGGAGCCATATGATGCGAAAAAACCGGGAACATGGAAAGGATCACATCCGCAACGATATTGGCAGCCAACAGCTCCACCTGTTCGTCCGGTAAAACCCCGGCATCTCCGGTCAGCACCGTGACCTGTCCGGCCACTCCATTCATAGCGCAATTGTCAGCGGCTGTCCGAGCCGCGACCGGATCGATGTCGAATGCAATGGCTTTGGAAGCCCCCAGCAGCACCGCAGCAATGGACAGGATCCCGCTCCCGCAGCCTGCATCGATGAAACGGTCCCCGGGCCTTACGTACCGGTCGATAAAGGCTGCGCAAAGCGCGGTGGTTTCATGGGTCCCGCTCCCGAATGCCATCCCCGGATCCAGTATGATCTGTCTTGCATCTTTTGGGACTTGAGGTGCTTCTTCCCAGGAAGGACATACAAACAGACGGGAAGAAAGTTGAAAAGGCTTATAATACTTCTTCCAGGAATCTGCCCAGGATTCCTCATCCACCAGACTGGTATCGATCTGTCTGGAACCGACAGGGAGAAAGCGCGCAATGCGGCCAAGCCCCTCCTGAATCCGGGAGCTTAGATCCTCCAGGTTTACCTGTTCGGAAAACCAGCATTTTATAAGGATCTTTCCGGATGCATCTGCAGGAAGTTTCAGATCCTTAAGACTTCCCTCCACTCCATCCGGCAAAAGATCCGGCTCCACGACTTCACAGCCGCCCGCACCCAGTTCCAGTACCCAGTCGCTGACCGCTTCGCTGGCAGCCCCGGTGGTATGGATCCTGATTTCATACCATTTCAATACGCTCAGCCTCCGCCAAATGCTTCTTTCATACGGTCAAAGAAACCCTTCCGCTTT
>DOHE01000217.1 GCA_003535395.1 Clostridiales bacterium
GGGCATCCCAGACGGATATCAATGCTTTTTTTGAAAATATCCTTCTCCTTCCAGTACTTGAGGATCTCCTTCTCCCGTTGGGCAAACCTCAAATCTGAAGGGACTTTCTGATACATTTCCGATTCCTCCTGTCATACTCCCTCGAATAAACATACCCTGTCATCTCATGCCGGACAACAGGGTATTGCTATTTATGCTGGTACTGCAGTCAAGTATACTATATGCATGGCTTACGTTTTTGTCAAGCCTTCCGATTCCATCCAGACCAGAGCTTCAAGCTGAGAATTGAGCATTGCCTGGGCCTTTTGCCGGAAAAGCAGCAGCCGTTTTTGCAGTTCATCGGTTTCGCACTTGATCCTGGCAGTTTCGATATTGGCTTCATGGCGCATCCTGGCAATTTCTGCTTCCGCCTCCCGGATCATGCTTTCCGCTTTTCTGCCGGCTTCATTCTTCAGCAGTTCGCACTCCTCCTGAACGTTAGCCATGGCAGATTGAATGGAATCTGCCACTTTTTTGTAATGGTTGATTTCCGAGCGGGCGTGCTGAAGCTGCTGTTGCAGTTCTTCAAGAGCAACCTGCGCACCTTCCAGATCCTCCGCCACTTTTTCCAGGAAGTCATCAACATCCTCCCTGTTATAACCCAAGGCTGATTTTCTGAAACCAATCCTTCTCACTTCATCTGCCTTAAAATTCATGTCCATCCCCTTCAACCGTTTAATAAATCAGGTTTTTGAGCACTTCAATGATGAAAAACACGATGAGGGATGAAAAATCCACCATCATTTTTCGGGTGGAAGGGATCCTGTGGATGAGTCTGCGAACCGGTTCCAGCAGTGGCTCGGTGATTTGAAAGACAAAGACAACCAGCGGATGGTTCCTGGCCATGGGAATATAGGACAGTATCACGCGGACAAATATCAATCCCTGTATGATTTGCAACAATGTATAGGAAGCATACCTGACAGTCTGCAGCAAAAGCGGTTCCTCTCCCGTCTTCCGGATAATGTGTTATGCATCTATATCGCAGTATTCCCCAGAGATCTCCACATCTTTCGGAGCGATGACCACGATATCCGATGTTACCTTGTAAATGGATGCGTCCAGTGCTGCGACCGCACCCTGCATAAAATCGGCGATCCTTCTGGCAAGCTGGTCATCCACATTTTCCAGATTGAGAACGACGGGGCGGCGGCTTTTGAGCTGTTCGCAGATCTGTTTTGCATCATGGAAACTCGAAGGAGCTGCAACAACCATTCTGACTCTCGGGCTCTCATGCAGGATCATTTTGGATGATTGTGCCTTTTTTCCAAAAGGCAATGCGTTGCTTCGAAATGAATCCGAGGGACTATGTTCCATTGGGTCCGATCCCATTTCCTCTTCTGCGTAATCGTCCCCGTCCACTCCAATAAAGTTTTCGTTGAACCATCTGCCAACTTTTTTCAGCATCATCAGTTCCCCCATTTCCTTTTTATCCTAAGTAAACCTGCAGTCGACCGGCTTCACCGGGGACCAAAAACAGCGCTTCCGATCCGGACCAGGTTGGCTCCTTCTTCGATAGCTGTTTCAAAATCTCCGCTCATGCCCATGGATAAGTATTCCATATATGTATTATCAAATTTTTCTTGCTTAATGTCAATAAATATTTGATTCATTTTCCGGAAAATATCGCGGATCAGCTCCATATCCTGCGACAGAGGTGCAATTGTCATCAACCCCCGTATCCGTATATTGTTAAATTCTTCCCCTTTTCGGATCAGCGTCCGGACATCCCGGGGATGGATACCGGATTTTGTGAGTTCTCCGGATACATTGACCTGTATCAGAATGTCCGTGGTTATTTCCAGGCTGCGGGATCTTTTGTCTATTTCCTGCATGAGTTCGGAGCTGTCTGCCGAGTGGATCAGCCGAACTTTTCCGACAGCCTGCTTCACTTTGTTGGTTTGTAAATGACCGATCAGATGCCAGCGCGGTAAATGGATCTGACGCTGCGGATCAAAAAGAGAGTTTTCCAGGGACGTGCCCGGCAATGAATGCAAATCGGCCCCAAAAAGTGCATGTTTTTGGCACAGTTCCTGCACCCGGTTTTCTCCCAGATCCAAGATGCCTGCACGAATCGCATTTTCGACTGTGTCGGGGGTCTGAGTCTTTGTCACCCCGATGAGAGTTATTTCCCGGGGATCCCGGCCGGATTTTTCTGCAGCCCGGGCAATCCGATGCATCACTGCATCCAGTCTGTCTTTGATGGCGCCTGCCTGTGCCGTTTGCATTCTCTTACCCGCCCTTCCGTTTCCGCGAAATGCACCTGCTGCATCAATATCAAGTTTCAGCGAAAATAACCTGTACCTGCCTCAAACAGTTTTTGATCCTTGTCACCCGGGACATTTTTGCAAACATAGCGGCCGATCCTTTCGGAATGCCCCATTTTGCCAAATATCCTTCCGTCGCAGCTTAGGATCCCTTCGATAGCCAGCACAGACCCGTTTGGATTTTGATCTTCCGCAACGAACGGGTTTTCTGATTCCTCCACGTAACAGGTGGCGATCTGACACTGATCCCTCAGTGTCTTAATAACCTCCCGGCTGGCATGAAACCGTCCTTCTCCATGAGATACGGCGACCTGATGCACATCTCCAGGATTTGTAAGAGAAAGCCAAGGGGAGCGGTTTGTAATGATTCGGGTCCGCACCATCCGGGAAATATGCCGCCCGATAGTGTTGAAGGTAAGAGTCGGGGAATCGGGCGTCATCCCGTCGATTTTCCCCCAGGGCAACAGCCCCAGTTTCACCAGGGCCTGAAATCCGTTACAGATTCCCAGCATCAATCCGTCCTGTTTGGAAAGCAGGTCGTTTACTGCGTCAGATACCAGGGGATTTCTGAAAACCACGGATATAAATTTCCCTGATCCTTCCGGTTCATCTCCTGCGCTGAATCCGCCAGGTATCATGACGATCTGTGACTTTTTCAATTCCCGGACCAGTGCATCGATGGATTCCGTCACATCCGACGGGCCAATGTTTCTGAAAACCAGTGTCTTTACTTCTGCTCCGGCGCGGATGAATGCATTGGCGCTGTCATACTCACAATTGGTTCCCGGAAAAACGGGGATCAAAACCCGGGGTTTTGCAATGCCTCGTGATAAAATGGCAGTGCGTGCCTCTACCGGGCAGGGACGAGGTCCCGGTTCCAGCTGCAAAAGATCCGGTTTCTCCTCTTTTTTTACCCGGGTCGGGAAAACGTCCTCCAATGTGTTTTGCCAGGCTCGGTACAGTGTCTTAAGCTGCAGATCCATGCCGTTCACTCGTATCACTGGCTGTGCCAAAACCCTGCCAATGAGCTCAAATCCTGCATCCTGCAGTTTGCCGGTTTGAAAGGTCTCTTCCGTGATTTCAACTGCCAAACTGCCATATCGTGCAATAAAAAGCTCTTCCACCGTTACAGGCTGCTGAAACTCGAAACCTTTGAAATTTCCAAAACACATTTTGCTGACCGTCTCGGCCAGCCCTCCGGCTTTCAATGAAGATGCGGACAATATGCCGCCTTGTCCGGCATTGCATTCCGAAAAGCCTGCAAAAGCCTTTTTAAGGCTATCAAAATCCGGCATGCCGCATGCATCCGAAGTACAGCGATATAAAAGCACCCGACTGCCTTCTGCTTTGAATTCGGGGGACAAAACCTTTCCTGCATGTGAAGCTGCAACGGCAAAGGAAACCAGAGTAGGCGGAACATCCATATGCATGAATGAACCGGACATGCTGTCCTTGCCGCCGATCGCCGCCCGGCCAAACTCCATCTGTGCAGTAAAGGCGCCCAGCAGGGCTGCCAGCGGCTTTCCCCACCTTTCCGGATCCGTCCTCAGCCGTTCAAAATATTCCTGGAAGGTTAGCCACGCATCCCGATAGTCCCCTCCCATGGCAGTAATGCGGGCCATGGAATGCACCACCGCATAAAGTGCCCCGTGAAATGGGCTCCAACTGGATAATACAGGATCAAATCCGAAACTCATCAGAGTGCAGGTATTTGATCTGCCATCGTATCGGGGAAGTTTGGCGGCCATACCTTCTGCCGGTGTTGCCTGCAACTGTCCGCCAAAGGGCATCAGAACGGATCCGGCGCCAATGGTACTGTCAAAACGTTCTGCAAGACCTTTCCGGCTGCAGCAGAAAAGACTGGAGAGATGATTCACAAAACGTTCCTCAAGGGAATCTCCTGCCGGCAGGTACATCGAAGCAGCATGGCCGGACAAAGGCGAGCTCTCCGGATCCGGAGCCTTCACATATGCTTTCGCCTGCTGTCTGACTCCGTTGGTATTCAAAAAATCCCGTTGGATATCCACGATGGGCACACCGCGCCAAAGCATTTTCAACCGGGGTTCCCGGGTGACGACCGCTGTGATGGTAGCTTCCAGATTCTCAAGGGATGCTTCAGCGATAAAACGGTCTGCATCCGGCATCGCCACCAGTACGGCCATTCTCTCCTGAGATTCGGATATGGCCAGCTCGGTACCATCCAGGCCTTCATATTTTTTGGGGATCCGGTCCAGATCGATGAGCAGACCGTCCGCCAGCTCGCCGATCGCTACGGAAACTCCGCCTGCTCCAAAATCATTGCATTTTTTAATGAGCAGACTGACCTCCGGATTTCGGAACAACCGCTGTATCTTCCTCTCGGTGGGTGGGTTGCCCTTTTGCACTTCTGCACCACAGCTGGAAAGGGAATCCATGGTGTGGGCCTTGGAAGAACCGGTGGCGCCCCCGCAGCCGTCCCGTCCCGTCCTCCCGCCCAGCAGGATCACCACATCCCCCGGCTCCGGCTTTTCTCTTCG